>JALFIK010000035.1 GCA_022776205.1 Eubacterium sp. | reverse complement strand
AAAAATTTTTGACAAAATCTCTGCAGCCTGTGTGAAATGAGCCGGTGCACCAGTTATAATAAACTGAATGAATTCTTCATAGGTGGCTGCATTGAAATCAAGTCCTAAGCGGTCCAGCACAGGATACATTTTCCCCTCCATCACATGATGAATATTCCGGAAAACAATATGTTCAAAAAAATGAGAAATTCCGTTATTTTTTTTCGTCTCAAACAGGGAACCTCCACGCACATAAAGGCAGAGACAAAAACTGTGAATTTTATCGTTTCTGTCATAAAAAACAGAGATTTTATTTTGTGTCCTGTATTCTTTTTCCATATCGTGATTCCTCAGATTCTTTTAAAGTTACTGTCTTAAATTCATCATTTTCCAAAGTCGTGATATCCATCTCCGGAAGTTTCGGATGGCTGCCCGGTATTTGATCTTTTTCATCGATGATAAACGAGACAAGAAGGGTATCCTCATTAACATCTTCTCCGTTTTTCACATATATTTTATCCACTGTTCCATTTACCCTTGAGGTGACTGTTGTTTCCATCTTCATTGCTTCGATCACCATAAGCGGCATATTCTTTGTGACGTGATCTCCCTCGTGAATCTGGATATCACAAATCGTACCCGGCAGAGAAGCTCCAAGATGACCTGGATTGTTATGATCCGTCTTCAGTTTTCTGTCCGCCTTTACCTCAAAATGTTTATCCAGAATTTTTACTTCTCTTAAAAATCCATTCACCTCAAATTGTAAAATCCGGTATCCGTTTTCGTCCGGGTCAGTTTTTCTGATAAATTTAATCAGCGTATCGTTTCCTTCCTCGATTTGTATCGTCGTTTCCTCCCCGGGACGCAGACCATAAAAATATACATGGCTCTCCAGTTTGGAAACATCATTGTATGCCTGAAAATGTTCGCAATAATCTTCATATACTTTCGGATAAAGAGCATAACTTAATACTTTCTGTTCCATCACTTCCGGCTGCTCCATGGATTCCATATAATAATTTTCCCGCAGATACCTGCCAATCTGCTCAAAATCCGCATCCGGAAGAAGACTTCCGGGACGAACCGTAATCGGCTCCTGCCCTTTCAGTACAATTTTCTGCAGTTCTTTCGGAAATCCTCCTTCCGGTTGTCCGAGATCACCGCGGAAATAGGAAACAACCGATTCCGGGTAGGATAAATCCTTCCCTTTTTCCAGAATGTTTTCCTTCGTCAGCTCATTTTTTTGCATAAAAATTGCCAGATCTCCAACAACTTTGGAAGTCGGTGTTACTTTAATAATATTTCCAAGAAGCTCGTCTGCCTCCTTATATAACTTTTTTACTTCATGGAAGCTGCTTGCGGCACCCATTTCTTCCACCTGGGCTGCAAAATTTGAATACTGTCCGCCCGGTATTTCATATTTGTATATTTCCGGATTCGGAGAATCCATATCGCTCTCAAAGGATTTATATACTTTCCTTTCATGTTCATAATATTCATTTAAGACAAGAAGGCCCTCCGGATCAATTCCCGTATCCCGCTCTGTTCCTCGCAGTGCCTCCACAAGAGCGTTTAAAGATGGCTGGCTGGTAAGGGAACTCATGGAGCCAATGGCACAGTCCACGATATCCACTCCGGCTTCTGCTGCCATGAGATAAGTGGCTACTCCGTTTCCCGTCGTATCATGGGTATGGAGATGAACCGGTACATGCACTTCCTCTTTTAATGCTGTAATGAGCTTTTTCGCCGCATATGGTTTTAATATTCCTGACATGTCTTTTAGTGCAATGACATGACAGCCAAGACTCTCTAATTCCCTCGCTTTTCTGCAATAATAGTCCACTGTATATTTTGTCTCTTTCGGATTTAAAATATCTCCTGTATAACAGATCGCTCCCTCAACAATTTTTCCGGTTTTCAACGCTTCCTCCACCGGCAGTTTCATATTTTCAATCCAGTTCATGCTGTCAAAAATACGATAAATATCCACACCGTGATCACTGGACACTTTAATAAATTTTTTTATTACATTGTCCGGATAAGTATGATATCCCACCACATTCGAAGCCCGCAAAAGCATCTGAATCATCACATTAGGCATTCTTTCACGAAGAAGATCCAGTCGTTTCCAGGGAGATTCTTTTAAGAAGCGGTATTCTGTATCATAAGTTGCTCCTCCCCAGGCTTCCACCGAATAGGAATCCTTCAGATAAAGATTTGTCGCCCGGGCTGCACCGGCAATTTCTTTTGTCCGCATTCTCGTTGCGAGAAGGGACTGCTGGCCGTCTCTCATGGTCGTATCTGTCACATACAGTTTTTTGCTCCGATAAATTTTCCGAGTAAATTCCTCAGGCCCCAGCCTTAAAAATTCATCTCGGGTTCCGTAAATTTTTTTATTCATGTCAATTACCGGAACACGACGATCCTCGAAGAACGGTTTTGGTCCGGGATTGACATTTACCATTTTATTTGCAAGAAATTCCAGGATCTTCGTAGTCCTGTCGAGTTTATAATGGGACTGGGATAATTCCGGTGTCTCCTCAATAAACGTGGTAAAACACTTTCCTTTATGGAAAAGGTCGTGATTTAACACATTAATCAGGAAAATGAGGTTTGTCTTTACTCCGTGAATCCTCATTTCTTTTAATGCCCGGACAGATTTACGGATCGCCTTTTCAAAGGTTCGGTCATGGGAAATCACTTTAACTAAAAGGCTGTCATAATGAGAGGTGATAACTGCCCCTGTATAATCGCAGCCACCGTCCAGCCGGATTCCGCTTCCACAACCGGAGCGGTACAGATCGATTTTTCCCGTATCCGGAAGAAAATTACTGGCCGGGTCTTCCGTTGTAACCCGTACTTCAATGGCGTATCCATTACATTTCACTTCATTCTGGGAATAAATATGAATGACCGGACTGTTTAACGGATATCCCTGGGCTATCAAAATCTGACAGATTACGATATCAATTCCCGTAATTTCTTCTGAAACGGTATGTTCCACCTGTATCCTTGGGTTCATTTCAATAAAATATGGATGATTTTCCTCATCCACCAAAAATTCCATTGTTCCGGCGTTCGTATAGCCAACTCTCCTTGCCAGCCGTTTGGCAGAATCCAGTATAATTTTTCTCGTTTCTTCTGAAACAGACCAGGCGGGTGCAAACTCAATCACTTTCTGATTCCTTCTTTGCAGGGAACAGTCTCTGTCATACAAATGAACAATATTTCCGTAGTTATCACCGAGAATCTGTACTTCAATGTGCTTCGGATGAATCAGATATTTTTCCAGAAACAGTTTTGCCTCGCCAAACACTCTTTTGGATTCGTTTCGCGACTTCTCAAAAGCCTTCTCCATATCCTCTTCTTTTTCAACAATGTGCATTCCACGGCCGCCTCCGCCATTACTTGCCTTTAACATGACAGGATAACCGATTTCGGCGGCAACCTTTTTCGCAGTCTCTACATCATTGAGAATAAAATCACTGCCTTCGATAATTGGAACCTTGCTTTCAAATGCAGCCCTCTTTGCGGAGATTTTATCCCCCATGATTTTCATCGCCTGCACATTGGGGCCGATAAATACAATATCGTTTTTCCGGCATGCCTGAGCAAATTCCGGATTTTCAGACAAAAATCCGTATCCCGGATGAATCGCATCCACCTTCTTTTCTTTTGCAATCCTTATGATTGTCGGTATATCAAGATAGGCATCCACAGGCCCTTTGTCCGGATTCAGCGGATAGGCTTCATCTGCTTTTGTGCGGAAAAGGGCATATCGGTCTTCCTTCGAATAAATTGCCACAGAACCAATTCCCAGCTCACTTAATGCCCGGAAAATACGGATGGCAATCTCTCCCCGGTTTGCTACAAGAACTTTTTTGAATTTCTTTACTTCCACATCCATCATCAGTTTTTCCTCCCATCCATTCTTTTCTATAATAAGTATATCGGGATATTTTTCTAAAAACAATGAAGAATATTGGGCATTCTCTGTACATTTTTTTATGAATATGTTATACTATTGTAAATTATTTTGACTATCAGAGATCAAAGAAAGGTCGGGTATTGAGATGAAGGTATTATTGATCAACGGAAGTCCCCATCCGAAGGGATGTACATACCGCGCACTTTCCGAAGTTGAAAAGACTCTTCGGATTGAGGGAATCGAGACGGAATGGCTCCAGGCCGGGCCACATCCGGTCCGGGGATGTATGGGTTGCGGAATGTGTCGAAAGAATAAACTGGGAAAATGTATTTTCGGAGAAGATAATGTCAATGTAGCCATTGCCAGGATGGAGGAGTGTGACGGATTGATTGTTGGTTCTCCAGTACACTATGCCGCTGCAAGTGGTGCAGTTACTTCTTTTCTTGACCGAATGTTCTATTCGAGCAACGGATTTCCATATAAGCCGGGAGCTGCTGTCGTGAGCTGCCGTCGTGCCGGTTCTACCGCTGCTTTAGAACAGCTCAACAAATATTTTATGATGAGCAATATGCCCCTCGTCCCTTCTGCTTACTGGAACATGGTTCACGGAAACTCTCCAGAAGAAGTTGAGCAGGATTTAGAGGGAATGATGGTCATGAGAACGCTCGGAAGAAACATGGCCTGGATGCTCAAATCCATTGAAGCCGGTCAGAAAAACGGACTGCTTCCTCCAAAGCCGGAGAAGAAGACACGAACAAACTTTATCCGAAAAATTGAGTCGCAGGAAGACCAGCTGAAGAACTATTCCCCGTATTTTAATTCTTATAATAAGGTCAACAAAGAGTTTAAAGACGAAGACTGATTCTTCTTTATGAAAAAAATGGCGGATTACATATTGTGTAACCCGCCATTCTCTTTATTCTTTATTCGATTCCTTTAGTGCTATGGCCTGACAAATCAGCTCCACTGTGCCGTCGATTCCAAGAATACTGCTGTCAATGCACAGATCATAACTCTTTAAATCTCCCCATTTCTTTGAGGTATAATAATTGTAATAGCTGGCTCTCTGCTTGTCGATCTTGACCGCCACGTCTTTTACCTTCTCAAGGGGAATGTTATACTGTTCGTTAATCCGGGGCTTCTTAAAACTCATCGGTGCATGAACAAATACATTCAGCTTATTCTCATAATCTTTCAATGCATAGTCTGCACACCGCCCCACGATTACACACGGACCTTCTTCTGCCACTTTCTTTATTGCATCAAAAGATGCGAGAAATACTTTTTGATTCAGAGGCATATCAAAAGATGCCGCATTATATCCGAGAGCATAGGGATCCATCACGAGAGAATACAGAAAACTGGTCGTCGGTTTTTCATCAAAGTTTTCAAACATTTCCTCACAGATTCCGCTTTCTTTTGCAGCAATCTTCAGAAGTTCCTTCTCATAAAAAGGAATATCGTAGTATTTTGCCAGTTTTTCTCCGATTTCTCTTCCTCCGCTTCCATACTGTCTTCCTATTGTAATAATCGTATTCATATGTCCACCCCTCTCGTTTTAATAATTATCTGCACTTTGATTGTACCACAAATTTCTTTCCGAACTCAACATCTTTTAACAACTGTTTCTGTAATTTTTCTATGGAAGAAAAGCGGGTTTCAGGGCGGTGAAAATGAAGAAGCTCCACTGTGACGTCTCTTCCATAAATATCTTCATGAAAATCAAAAATATTGGTCTCCACCGTTTTTTCCAAAGTATCTTTTACAGTAGGTTTCACACCAATATTAGTAATACCGGAATACACTTCATCTCCGATGTGAATTCTTGAAACATAAACACCGTTTGGCGGAACGAGTTTGTCGGAAGATATCTCCTGGTTTATTGTAGGTACCTGAATGGTACGTCCCAGCTCATTTCCATGTACTACGATTCCCGAGATACTGTAATCTCTTCCGAGAAGATAATTTGCCTTTTCCATCTCCCCATTTTCCAGACAGGTGCGGATTCTCGTACTGCTCACATCCTGACCATCCATCTTCAATTTTTCAATCACGATCAGATGATAACCACACTCCTCCTCGAGTGCTTTTAAATGTTCAATTCCTCCGGATCGGTTTTTACCAAAACGGAAATCTGTCCCGACTACGATTGCCCGGGCTCCGGCTTTTTTCACCAAAATTTCCCGGATGAATTTTTCCGGAGACAGGGCAGCAAACTCCTTTGTAAAAGGATGCTCGATCAAAATTGAGATTCCAGCTTTTTCAAGAATTTTTCTCCGCTCTTCTTTTGTATAAATCTGTTTGCAGGAGTGATCCCCCGATAACGTGAGTCTTGTTGGACGATCAAAGGTAAATACTGCACTTTTCCGTCCCTCTTTTTCCTGTTTTTTGACTTCATCCATCAACAGCTGATGACCGCAGTGAATCCCGTCGAATTTTCCCAAAGCCACTGCGGTATCTTTAAAATGGAAATCCGAGTTAGTTATATATTCCATCTTTCCCTCCCAGGCCGCTGCCATGCGGCATGGATCTGTATCTTATAAAAATAATTTGTATGGTTTAAGCAGATCATTTTTTTCTAATGTATAAATACCCACAAAATTTTTTTGAGAATCATACACCCTGCATTTTTCATGGATTCCGGGCAGGCTGTCTTTTTCCCGGCAGAATCCGGACGGAACCGGATTCCCATTATACAATTTTTTTTCTCCTTCTTTTTCCACAAAAACTGCCGGAACAGCGGCAAATACTTTGTCAATGGGAAGAATCTTTTCAGACAAAACCCCATCTTTCTGCATCTGCTCAATCTCTGATAACGTGCAGGATTCCCCGATGGAAAAAGAAGCAACCCGTGTCCGGGTCAGATGTTCCATGCATCCTCCACATCCCGCTTTCATTCCTATATCCCGACAAAGACTGCGGATATAGGTTCCCTTTGAACAGGTCACTTCAAATTTAACCCGTGGCAAATCTATTTCTTTCACTTCGATGGAAGAAATATTAACCGGGCATGGTTTTCTCTCAATGACGATTCCCTCCCTTGCCAGTTCATACAGTTTCTTTCCATTAACTTTTTTTGCAGAATACATCGGGGGAATCTGAGAATAGTCTCCCACAAAGGAAAGAATAATCTCCTCAATCTCCTTCTCGGTGACTTCTACTTTGGATTCCCGGCACGTAGTGCCGCCTGTATCTTCTGTATCCGTTTCCCTCCCAAGAAGTAAAACTGCCTCGTAAGTTTTATCCCAATCACCAATCAGGTCACAAAGTTTAGTTGCTTTTCCGAGACAGACCGGAAGGACCCCGGTTGCATCCGGATCAAGAGTTCCCGTGTGCCCGATTTTTTTCTGGTGGACAATCCCCCGAAGTTTCGCCACAACATCGTGGGATGTAAATCCGGCCTCTTTTTTTATATTAAGAATTCCGTTTATCATATACTGATTCCTGAGCTTCCTCTTTTATTTTTATAAGCTGTTGTTCCACCATATGTGTGATATTCATCACAATATCACGGGATTCCCCGTGAACCGTACAGCCTGCTGCCTTAATATGTCCGCCACCGCCAAACATCCCGGCAATCTCACTGACATCTACCAGATCGTTTGCCCGCATACTTACCTTATAAACTCCCTCTTCTTTTTCGTGAAGAAGAAGAGCACATTCCACACCTTCTGTCACACGAAGCTGATCAATGATTCCGTCAAGATCAGCACTCTCTATTCCATAGAATTCAATATCCTTTTTCGATATTACAGAAAAAATCACTTTTCCGTCCAAAAGCAGGATACTCTGCATTAATGCCCTTCCAAGGATCTGATTCTGCACATATGTTTTTCTAAAAAAAGTCCGGTCAATGATTTCTTCCGAATGGATTCCTTTTTCCAGAAGAATTCCTGCCGTTTCCATCGTCTTTCTGGTCGTATTCGTATGCTTGAATACTCCTGTATCATGAACAATCCCCATATAAAGATCCCGGGCACAGTCCATGGAAACCCTATCCATATCAAGAAGATCACATAAAACTTCGCAAGTAGATGATGCCTCCGGGAAAATAAACCGGAGATCACCAAATCCGGTATTCGTAAAATGATGATCAATGCAGATCTGATATTCTGCCTCTTCAAAAAAACTGCGAAAACGGTCCAGTCGGTCCGGTTCCGAACAGTCGAGAGAAAAATACAGATCGTAGGCTCCGTCGAGCGTTTTTTCCTGACAGATGTCTTCGGCATATTTTAAAAAGGAAAATTTATCAGGAATGGGTTCCAGATACAGATCAATCTGCTTTTCCGGATACATTTCTTTCAGGTAAGTATAAAGGCCCAGACAGGAACCGATGCAGTCCCCGTCCGGGTTTGTGTGGCCCGAAATTCCAATCGTATGTGCTCTTTTTATCTGTTTTACAAGCTCTGCCTTTCTTTCCGAAAGCATCCGATTTCCCTTCTGACCTGTTATCATTCTTCCGGATCCTCCTCTTTTTCATGGAGGCCCGCTGTAAGCTCATCGATCTTCTTTGCCATATTTACACCATATTCAATCGACTGGTCTAAAATAAAACGGATATCCGGAGTGTTCCGCAGATTGACACTGTGAGCAAGCTCCCTGCGGATAAAACCGTGGGCACTTTCAAGCCCCTCGATGGTCGCTGTCTGCTCCTCCTCGTTTCCGAGTACACTGATATATGCTTTACACGTTTTAAGATCCGGAGCAACCTCCACCGCAACCACGGAAGTCATCGGGCTGATCCTCGGATCCTTGATTTCTCTGGATATGATACGGCTCAGCTCTTTTAATACCTCAGAATTAATCCGGGTATTTTTTACACTGTGTTTTCTCATATTGTCCTCCTGTCTATCTTGGAATTTCTTCCATCACAAAGGCCTCGATCTGATCGCCTTCTTTGATATCATTATATTTTTCAAAGACGATACCACATTCAAAACCTGCTTTCACTTCTTTTACATCATCTTTAAAACGTTTCAGGGATGCCAGGAGACCTTCATAAATTACAATACCGTCACGGACGATTCTCGCCTGGGATGTCTTCGTGATCATGCCGTCTGCAACATAACAGCCGGCAATTGTTCCCACACCGGATGCTTTGTAAATCTGGCGAACTTCCACATGACCGATGACTTTCTCCCGGTAAACCGGATCAAGCATACCTTTAATGGCCGCTTCAATATCCTCAATGGCATTGTAGATGACACGGTAAAGACGCATATCTACCTTTTCCCTTTCTGCTACAGATTTGGCCATGGCATCCGGACGTACATTAAATCCAATAATAATTGCATTGGATGCGGAAGCGAGGATTACGTCCGATTCATTGATCGCGCCTACCCCACCGTGGACAACTTTGATCATAACTTCGTCATTGGAAAGTTTGGTCAGGCTCTGTTTTACTGCCTCTACAGATCCCTGAACATCGGCTTTTACAACGAGATTAAGCTCCTTGACATTTCCCGCCTGAATCTGATCAAAAAGATCATCCAGGGATAATTTGTTCTTGGTATCCTCGAGCATTTTCTCTCTTCCATATGCAATGAAGGCATCCGCCGTTGCCCTTGCTTCTTTTTCGTTATCGTGGGCCATAAGAACCTCGCCGGAAAACGGTACATCATTTAAACCGAGGATTTCCACTGGTGTGGATGGGCCGGCCGCCTTCACCCGATTTCCTTTATCATCGATCATGGCACGAACACGTCCAAATGCATGACCGACATTAATGCTGTCTCCTACATGAAGGGTTCCTTTCTGAATCAGGATTGTGGCAACCGGTCCGCGGCCTTTATCCAGTTTAGCTTCAATCACAAGTCCCCTTGCTTTTCTCTTCGCGTTGGCTTTCAGTTCAAGCACTTCCGCCGTGAGGGAAATCATTTCCAGAAGATCACTGATTCCCTCCCCGGTCTTTGCGGAAACCGGAACGAATACTGTGCTTCCACCCCAGTCTTCAGCAATCAGTCCATACTCTGTCAGCTCCTGTTTTACACGATCAACATTGGCTCCCTCTTTATCAATCTTGTTTACGGCAACGATTACTTCAACTTCTGCAGCCTTGGCATGGTTGATCGCCTCGATTGTCTGTGGCATAACACCGTCATCGGCAGCGACAACCAAAACAGCAATATCCGTTGCCTGGGCGCCACGAAGACGCATGGAGGTAAATGCCTCATGTCCCGGTGTATCTAAGAATGTGATTTTCTCCCCATTAATTTCTACGACATATGCACCGATATGCTGTGTAATTCCACCAGCTTCCCCTGCAGTAACATGAGTAGAACGAATGGCATCAAGAAGGGATGTTTTTCCGTGGTCAACATGACCCATAACACAGACAACCGGCGGTCTTGGTGTCATGTCCTTCTCGTCTTCCTCTTCCTCTTTCAGAAGTTCTTCAATCACATCTACTTTTACTTCTTCTTCTGCAATACAGTTGTACTCTAATGCGATTTCTGCCGCATCATCAAAAGAAAATTCTGTGTTGATCGTAACCATCTGTCCTGCAAGGAAAAGTTTCTTAATGATGACAGACGGCTGGACTTTACATGCGTCTGCCAGATCTTTTAAGGAAACCGGATCCGGAAGGGTAATATTGCGGATTACCTCTTCCTTTGGTTCCTCTTTCTTTGGTGGCTGAACCGGTGCCTGCTGTTTATTTTTATTTTTCTGCTTTTTCTGATTATTAAAATCATTATTCCGGTTATTGCCACGGCGGTTATTTTTTCCACCTCGATTTTCATTTCTGCTGTTTTCTTTATTGTCCCGGCTGTGTTCCCGGTTAATATCATGACGGTGTTCTCTACCGTTTCTCGTTTCTTTTGCATTAATCGGAGTGTCACCTAAAGACGATTTATTTCTTCTGTTATCATTCCCGCCACGGTTATTGTTCCGATT
>JALFIK010000033.1 GCA_022776205.1 Eubacterium sp. | reverse complement strand
CTCTGCGATACCAATGGCACCTTCTGCTGCAGCAAAAGATTCATGTCCTGCAAGGAATGCAAAGCACTCTGTATCTTCTTCGAGAAGCATCTTTCCAAGGTTACCATGTCCAAGACCAACTTTTCTGTTCTCTGCAACAGAACCAGGGATACAGAAAGCCTGAAGTCCCTCACCGATTGCTGCAGCGGCTTCGGATGCTTTTCTTGCACCTTTTTTAATTGCGATTGCTGCACCAACTGTGTATGCCCAGCATGCATTTTCGAAACAGATTGGCTGAATACTTTTTACCATGCTGTAAACATCAAGTCCGGCATCTTTTGTAATTTTCTCTGCTTCTTCTAAGGAAGCGATTCCATAGCTGTTTAATACGGAATTAATTTTATCAATTCTTCTTTCATATGATTCAAATAAAGCCATTCTTCTCTACCTCCTTAATTATCCGATTACTTTGTCTGTTCTAGGGTCGATGATCTTGGCAGCATCTGCCACACGTCCGTACTGGCCTGAGGATTTCTCCCATGCTGTATTCGGATCGTCACCTTTCTTGATGAAGTCTGTCATCTTTCCAAGGTTTACAAACTGATAACCGATAATTAAGTCGTCTTCATCTAATGCGATTCCCGTTACATATCCTTCTGCCATCTCAAGATAACGTGGGCCTTTCTGAAGGGTACCGTACATTGTACCTACCTGGGAACGAAGTCCTTTTCCAAGATCCTCAAGGCCTGCTCCTACCTGAAGTCCATCCTCAGAGAATGCGGACTGGGAACGACCGTATGCAATCTGTAAGAAAAGTTCACGCATTGCCGTGTTGATCGCGTCACATACAAGGTCAGTATTTAATGCTTCAAGTACAGTAAGACCCGGAAGGATTTCTGAAGCCATCGCTGCAGAATGAGTCATTCCGGAACATCCGATTGTTTCTACTAATGCTTCCTGAATAACACCCTCTTTAACATTTAAGGTTAATTTGCAGGCGCCCTGCTGTGGAGCACACCAGCCGATACCATGTGTAAAACCGGAAATATCTTTAATTTCTTTTGCCTTGATCCACTTTGCCTCTTCCGGGATCGGAGCTGCTCCGTGATGTACGCCCTGAGCCACTGGGCACATGTTCTGTACTTCTTGTGAGATAATCATGTTATTACTCCTTTCGGTATAAATAAGTTGTTCTAAAATTCACTTACATGACGTAAGTAATCCCTAAGTAAAAGACACTTGTCTTCACAATATAGTATTATTTCACAAAATTCGTTTTTCGTCTACTGTTTTTTTCATTTTTCAAATCTTGTTAATATTTTTTATTTTTACTTATAATCTTCTGCTTCCACTTCATCGTAATGACTGTCGGATATGTCAGATTCTGTTGTTTCCTCATCGGCAGATTTGTCTGTCTTTTTTACTTTAAAGAACTCTTTAAGTTTCGTTACCGTTTCCGGCTGGGCATGATACCAGACAGTCTTTCCATTCATATTCGTAATCGTAAAATATTCATCATAGATTACCAGTTCCATCGTATTTCCATGATGGTGAAATATATATTCTTTCGCTTTTTTTATCTTTTTGGACGCCTTTTTTCCCCATTGCTTTTTTGCCGTCTCCTCATCCGTTTTCTTTTTACTCATCTGGTCAATAAAGTTTGCCGAAGAAAATGCCACATCATTTTCAAAAAAATGACCTTTCTTATCCGTAATAAGCGGAGTATCTGCAAGACGATGCATTAAAGAGGAATTTGGATATCCATTTTTATAATGTAGAAACGCTTCTCCGATTGCCGATGCATTATATGCATAATACACGTTATCCGGAAGATCTGTAAAAACAACATAGTTTCCATCATATACAATTATTTCATATACGGCATTATCTTCATCGTAAAGAACATACTGATATCCCGGTCCGAATTTCTGACTAATTTCATCCGGAGAATACCGACTTACCTTGTCCGCTCTTTGTGCAATTGCCGTAGCCATGGAAAAAACGGCCTCATCCTCAATGAATTTACTATCTTCCATACGGTCTGCATAACCGACCTCAAGTTTTACAAGATGATCCCGGGCTATTTTTTCAAGATAATCCGCAGAACGTTGTTCATCGGCAGTAAGATCATTTTCTTTGTCTACTTTGGACTGGAGAGTCTTATTTTCTTTCTTCAGCCGATTATTTTCCTTCTTAAGTTCCTTGTAATAGCTGGATGACAGGACTTTCTTTTTTGATGCCTTACATCCGGTAAATAACAGAAGTACTGCCATGGATAAAAGCAGTAACATCATCCATTTTTTTCTCACTGTTTTCATTTTGACCTCTTAAATTAATATTCTTCTTTCTCCACAATCTCATTTTTATTTTTATATATCGAATGTCCCGCAACATATCCACGAACGCTGGACAATGGATAAATATTTGAATAACTTCCCACAATCGTTCCCGGATTTAAAACCGATCCGCATCCCACCTCCACATGATCACCGAGAATGGCACCGATTTTTTTCATATGCGTTTCTATCTTCTGTTTTTCCAAATGAATCTCTACCGGTTTTTTGTCTGATTTGACATTGGATGTAATAGAACCAGCTCCCATGTGAGATTTGTAACCAAGAATAGAGTCACCGACATAATTATAGTGAGGAACCTGAACCTTATCGAACAGAATTACATTTTTCAGCTCTGTGGAATTTCCGACAACGGCTCCCTCGCCCACAATCGCATTTCCTCTGATAAATGCACAATGACGGATTTCCGCTTCCGGCCCGATAATTGCCGGGCCATTAATATAAGCAGTCGGCGCAACCGTCGCTGATTTGGCCACCCAGACATTTTCCTTCACTTCTTCGTATTCATCCTTCGGAAGAAGAATGCCGACTTCCGTGATAAAATCATGAATTTTAGGAAGAATCTCCCACGGATAGGTATTCTCCTCAAATAATACAGTTGCGATGGTTCTCCCGAAATCATTAAATAACGCATTGTTTTCTAATCTTTTCATATTTTCACCCGGCTTTCGACAGCCTCTCCTTTCCTTCCTTGTTTTGTCTGTGCTTTTTGTTATTGTAACAAAGCTTTCCGGTCAAATCAATCCCCGAAAAGTCTGCCTGTCTTACATATCTTATGATGTTTTCTGTGGATCTATGAATTCAAGCCGCCATTGATATTTCCCACTTTTTTCGTCTTTTTCATAATAAAAATACGCGGAAAATTTATTTCCTCTCTTGCTCACACAGCCATGAAATCCAACCTTTCCGTGCTCCAAAAGAATTTTTACCATCTCATAAGATACTTTTTTCCCTAAGGATGTAATGAAACGATCATTTTTCCAGATTGTAAATTTACATCCTTTTTTCCATGCAGAACAGCCGAATGCTCTCGCAGTTTCCATAACCGGCGCCCCGCACTCCGGACAGATTCCCACCGGTTCTTTGTGCAATGGTTCTAACATAACAGGCCCTCCGAAAACCCTGTCTGTTTTTATTTTTTCCACGGAATCCACAACAAACTTTTTAATCATGGTAAGGAACTCTTCTTTGGAAAATTTTTTTCTCTCAATATCAGAAAGAGTCTTTTCCAGTCTTCCCGTATATTCCAGATCAAAAAGTTCCCGGACAGGGAAAGTTTCCACAAGCTGCTTTCCAAGTTCCGTGCATGTAAGACTTTTCCCTTTTGCCCGGATATATCCCGCATCTTTTAACTTCTTTATCGTCTCCGCCCTCGTGGCAGGAGTTCCGATGCTAAATCCGCTCAAAATGGCCATCATCATCTGCTCTTCATCTTTTTCTTCATATTTCTTTCCACAGGTCTCCATTACTTTAAGTAATGTTTTTTCCGTGTGGGGTTTTGGTGGCTTACGCTCTACTTCATTTATTTCCGAACGGACGAGCATAACCTGCTCTCCCTTTTCCACCGGGGGAAGGATGGTTTCCTTCGCATCAATTCCTTCAATTAATTTCCATCCCGGCTCAATTTGTATTTTCCCCCGGGCAATAAACTCTCCGGGAAGATCTGTAACTTCCATTTTGATGTGCACCGTAGTGTCCTCCGCGAGGGCAATTGGCATAAACTGGGCAAGGAACCGATTTCTAACTGCCTCATAAACAATTTGTTCCCCTTGTGTTAAGGAGT
Organism: Eubacterium sp.; assembly: GCA_022776205.1. GTDB lineage: Bacteria > Bacillota > Clostridia > Lachnospirales > Lachnospiraceae > Anaerobutyricum. The sequence continues at coordinate 388 of JALFIK010000033.1, read as the reverse complement.
TTGGCAAAACGTATGTTGGAATGATGGCAGAATGGCTCTCCACTTTTTTACTGTCAAAAATTCGTTTTGTTGCTTTAAAATGAATCATCTCTTCAAAAGGGCACCCCTTTTTGTGAATCGACAGTACTTTCGCTACTTTATCCTTCAGGCTCTCATCTAGTACGACACTGGCAGTCCTCGGATAAGTAATCAACTTCTTTTCATAAAGCTGCTGAGCTGTTTTTAATACTTTATCCGATGTCCATCCTTTATATTTGGCTGTCACATACCCCTGCAGCCCGGACAGATTAAAAAGATAAGGAGGATATTCTTTCTTCTGTACTACTTTTTTTGAAGTAATTTTTCCCTGTTTCCCTTCAATCTGTTTCTGAATGGCGCTCAGTTCTTC
>JALFIK010000030.1 GCA_022776205.1 Eubacterium sp. | reverse complement strand
GGATAACTTATTATATTTATATATATTTCACACCGAAAGGAGTTATACACATTTATGAAAATAACATGTCCTAAAAATCAATTATTACGTGGAGTAATGACTGTTTCAAAAGCAGTATCCAATAAAACAACAATGGATATTCTTCAATGTATTCTTATTGAAGCCTATGATAATTGTATCAAATTAACTGCCAATGATACTGAGCTTGGTATTGAAACAATTATTCAGGGAACCATCTTGGAATCCGGGAAGATTGCATTAGAAGCAAAAATATTTTCTGAAATCATAAAAAAGATTCCGGATAATGATGTTTTCATTGAAACAGAAGAATCCGGAAAGACAAATATTGAGTGCGAACAAATTCAATGTAGTATTATGGGAAAACAGGGCGACGATTTTTCACATTTACCGGAGATTGAAAAGGAAAATAAAATCACTTTATCCCAATTTGATTTAAAAGAAGTTGTTCGCCAGACAATCTTTTCTGTATCCGATAATGAAAATAATAAACTGATGACCGGGGAACTGCTTCAGATTAAAAAAAATCAGCTGACAGTAACTTCCTTAGACGGACATCGGATTTCAGTGAGAAAAATCGAATTAAAAGAGGAATATCCGGAAACAGAGGTGATCGTACCTGGAAAAACACTTTCAGAAGTTAGTAAAATTTTACCGGGAGAAGCTGATGATCTCATTCATTTGTATTTAACAGATAAGCACATTTTGTTTGAGTTTGAAGAAACGAAAGTAGTATCCCGTCTTCTGGATGGAAAGTTTTATAATATCAGCCAGATGCTTTCAAATGATTATGAAACAAAAGTTACCATAAATAAAATGGATCTTCTCCGATGCCTGGAACGTTCTACATTATTTGTAAAAGATTCAGATAAAAAGCCAATTATTTTAAAAATTGAAAATGAACAGATGAATCTTATGATCTCTTCGCAGATTGGGTCCATGAAGGATCAGATTGCCATCAGAAAGGAAGGAAAAGATCTTGTAATCGGATTTAATCCGAAGTTTCTTGCAGATGCCCTGCGTGTTATTGATGAAGAAGAAATTTCCATTTATCTGATTAATTCCATTGCACCGTGCATTATTAGGAATGAGGAGTCCTCTTACCTGTATTTGATTCTTCCAATTAATGTGAATAACAGTAATATATAAATTTTGATAATAAAAAAAACGAGGTTTTATATGCAGGAATTAAAATTACGAGAAGAATATATTAAACTTGGACAGGCTTTAAAAGCAACCGGCATGGTCTCTTCCGGGCTTGATGCAAAAATTTTTATTCAGAACGGAGAGGTAAAAGTAAACGGAGAAGTGGAAACAAGACGCGGGAAAAAACTTTATGCAGGAGATGTTTTTGAATTTGACGGAGAGTCTGTTAAAGTAACGGATTGAGATTGTTTATGAACTTACGGGGGATACTTTATGTTTGTAGAATCGATAGAATTAAATAATTACCGAAATTTTGATTCGGCGAAGGTGAAGTTTTCTCCCGGAGTGAACATTTTTTTCGGAGAGAATGCCCAGGGGAAAACGAATCTTTTAGAAGCAGTTTATCTTTGCGGCACAGCCCGTTCTCATCGGGGAAGTAAAGATAAAGAAATGATTCGTTTTGGGGAAGAGGAAGCACATATCCGGCTTTTTTTTCGCAAAAACTCCTTATCTCACCGGCTGGATGTTCACTTAAAAAAGAATAAGAATAAAGGAATTGCTGTGGATGGTGTACCGATAAAACGTTCCGGAGAACTTCTTGGAATAATGCATATTGTCTTTTTTTCTCCCGAAGACCTGTCAATTATTAAAGCAGGACCGGTCGGACGGAGAAAATTTATGGATATGGAACTGGGGCAGTTAGACCGGGGATACCTTACACAGCTTATTTTGTATAACAAAGTATTAAATGAGAGAAATAATCTTCTGAAACAGATTAAAAAGTCCCCTTCTCTGATTGATACCCTGGACGGATGGGATGAACAGCTGTTATCTTCGGGAATATCTCTTATAAAAAAAAGAGAAGAATTTATCCGGTATATTGATGAAATCATGAGAAAAATTCATGCCAGATTAAGTGGTGACAGAGAAAATATTCAGGTAGAATATGAAAAAAATACAGAGGCGGAATTGTTTCGGGAAAAACTTTTTTCAAGAAGAAAAAAAGATATTGTCTGTGGAACGACTTCTGTCGGTCCTCACAGAGATGATATTCGTTTTCTTTCTAACGGTATTGATCTGCGAAGATTCGGATCGCAGGGGCAGCAAAGAACCGCTGCTCTTTCCCTGAAATTATCAGAAATCCGCCTGATTGAGCATGTATCGGGGGACAGACCGATCCTTCTGCTTGACGATGTTTTATCGGAACTTGATGAAAAGAGGCAGTCTCTTCTTCTGAAGAGTATACAGGATATTCAGACGATGGTTTCCTGTACCGGCCTTGATGATTTTGTAAACAGCCGAATTAGTATGGATCGGGTTTTCCGGGTAAAAAAGGGAAAAATATGGGAAGAAATCCAGGAAGATTAAGTTTAAGACATTGAATAAATGGTAATATTTATGATATAATTATTTGATTAAGTTTTAACAGGAGGTTTTATTATGAGTGAAGAACAGATTTCTGCAGCGCAGGAATATGGTGCGGATCAGATACAGATATTAGAAGGTCTTGAAGCAGTACGGAAAAGGCCTGGTATGTACATTGGCAGTACTTCATCCAAAGGCCTCCATCATCTGGTATATGAAATTGTCGATAATGCAGTTGATGAAGCATTAGCCGGATTTTGTAATACGGTAGAAGTTTACATCAATGAAGATAATTCAATCACAGTTCGTGACAACGGGCGTGGAATCCCTGTAGGAATCAATAAGAAAAAGGGAATCCCTGCAGTGGAAGTTGTATTTACCATCCTTCATGCGGGAGGTAAGTTTGGTGGTGGAGGATATAAGGTATCCGGCGGTCTGCACGGAGTGGGGGCTTCGGTAGTGAATGCGCTTTCCACCTGGCTTGAAGTTGATATTTTCCATGAAGGAAAAATTTATCGTCAGAGATATGAGAGGGGAAAGGTTATGTATCCCCTGAAGATTGTGGGTGATACAGAACGCAGAGGTACGGAAGTGCGCTTTCTTCCGGATGCTACCATTTTTGAAGACACTGTCTTTGATTTTGAAATCCTCAAGCAGCGTCTTAGAGAGATGGCCTTTCTGACAAAGAATTTAAAAATTATTCTCACGGACAAAAGACCGGGACAGGAGGCCTCCCTGACATTTCATTATGAGGGAGGAATCCGGGAATATGTGGAATATCTCAATAAAAACAAGGAAGTTCTTTATCCTCAGGTGGTTTACTGCGAAGGGAAAAAGGGCGATGTTTTTGTGGAAGTTGCATTGCAGCATAATGATTCATTCAATGAAGGAGTCTACAGTTTTGTGAATAATATTACAACACCGGAAGGAGGAACCCATCTGGCCGGATTTCGAAGTGCACTTACAAAAACATTCAATGATTATGCAAGAAAAAATAAGCTGTTAAAAGAGAGTGAGCAGAATCTGACTGGAGAGGATATTCGTGAAGGATTGGTTGCCATTGTCAGTATTAAGATTCCGGAACCTCAGTTTGAAGGGCAGACTAAGCAGAAACTGGGCAATAGTGAAGCACGTGGTGCAGTGGACAGTGTAGTAAGTGAACAACTTACTTATTTTCTGGAACAGAATCCGAACGTGGCAAAGATAATTTGCGAAAAAGCAGTGCTCGCACAACGGGCAAGAGAAGCAGCCAGAAAAGCGAGAGATCTTACAAGGAGAAAATCTGCACTTGATGGGATGAGTCTTCCGGGTAAACTGGCAGACTGTTCTGATAAAGATCCAAAAAATTGTGAAATTTATATTGTAGAGGGGGATTCTGCCGGTGGTTCGGCAAAGACCGCCAGGAGCAGGGCTACCCAGGCAATTCTTCCACTTCGCGGAAAGATTCTTAATGTGGAGAAATCAAGACTGGACAAGATTCTTGTAAATAATGAGATTCGGGCAATGATCACGGCCTTTGGAACAGGAATTCATGAAGATTTTGATATTAGTAAATTGAGATATGATAAAATTATCATTATGACAGATGCGGATGTGGATGGTGCACATATTGCGACTTTGTTGCTTACATTTCTTTATCGGTTCATGCCGGATCTGATCAGGGAAGGACATGTGTATCTCGCACAGCCTCCACTTTACAAGGTGGAGAAAAATAAAAAGGTCTGGTATGCGTACAGTGATGAAGAGTTAAATAAAATTCTCACAGAAATCGGCCGTGATGGAAATAATAAAATTCAGCGTTACAAGGGTCTTGGAGAGATGGATGCTTCCCAGCTCTGGGAGACAACTATGGATCCGGAAAGGAGAATTCTTCTCCGTGTCAATATGGATGATGATGCTGCATCCGAACTGGATCTTACCTTTGATACGCTCATGGGAGACAGAGTAGAACCGAGAAGAGAGTTTATTGAGGCAAATGCAAAATATGTACAAAACCTGGATATTTAAAATGAGAAAGACAGGAAGGACAATGATTTGTTCAGGAGGACAGTATGGACGATAGTAATATTTTTGACAAGATCCACGAGGTGGATTTAAAAAATACCATGGAGAAATCTTATATTGATTATGCCATGAGTGTAATTGTATCCAGGGCTCTTCCCGATGTGAGAGATGGTCTGAAACCAGTTCAGAGAAGAATTTTATACTCTATGATCGAATTAAATAACGGGCCGGATAAGCCGCACAGAAAATGTGCGCGTATTGTCGGGGATACCATGGGTAAATATCATCCTCATGGAGACAGTTCTATTTATGGTGCACTGGTAAATCTTGCCCAGGACTGGTCTACCCGTTATCCGTTAGTGGATGGTCACGGGAATTTTGGTTCTGTGGATGGTGACGGAGCGGCTGCCATGCGTTATACTGAGGCAAGATTATCGAAAATATCCATGGAAATGACTGCAGACATTTATAAAGATACGGTGGATTTTGTTCCAAACTTTGATGAGACAGAGAAAGAGCCATCGATATTACCGTCAAGATTTCCAAACCTTCTGGTAAATGGTGCACAGGGAATTGCTGTAGGTATGGCAACAAATATTCCTCCGCATAATCTGAGAGAAACGATTGACGGGGTTGTGAAACTGATTGATAATCGTGTAGAAGAAGACAGAGATACTTCTATTGATGAATTACTTGAGATTGTGAAAGGACCGGATTTTCCAACAGGAGCGGAAATTCTTGGAAGAAAGGGAATTGAACAGGCATACCGGACCGGAAGAGGGAAGATTAAAGTACGTGCTGTAACCAATATTGAGCCGATGAAAAACGGAAAACAGAGAATCATTGTGACAGAGCTTCCTTATATGGTAAATAAAGCACGTCTGATTGAAAAAATTGCGGAGCTTGTCAAAGAAAAGAAAATTGACGGCATTACAGAATTGCGTGATGAGTCAGACCGGAGTGGTATGCGAATCTGTATTGAGACGAGGAAAGATGTCAATGCGAATGTTTTGTTAAAACAGCTTTTTAAACATACACAGTTACAGGATACTTTTGGCGTGATTATGCTGGCACTTGTGGATAATCAGCCAAAGATTCTTAATTTAAAAGAAATGCTTTCCTTCTATCTTGACCATCAGAAAGATGTGGTAACAAGAAGAACAAAGTATGAACTGAATAAGGCAAAAGAGAGAGCTCATATTTTGGAGGGACTTCTTAAGGCGCTGGATTATATTGATGAGGTGATTCAGATCATTCGTTCCTCCGCAAACGTTTCCGAAGCGCGTGATAATCTGATGAAACGTTTTGAATTTTCTCAGGCGCAGGCTCAGGCAATTGTAGACATGCGTCTGCGTGCTCTGACCGGATTGGAAAGAGAAAAACTTCAGAATGAATACGATGAGCTGGAAAGAAAAATTAAGGAATTAGAAGA
>JALFIK010000005.1 GCA_022776205.1 Eubacterium sp. | reverse complement strand
AGACAGGCTGCAAGAAAAGCAAAGAATTTTGCACGGGCCGATGAGATCAGGGATGAGCTTGCCAAAAAAGGTATTATTCTTGAAGATACAAGAGCAGGTGTAAAATGGAAACGGGCATAGAAACATTTTTTGATCATTTTCCCCTGACAAAACAGGAACTGAAAAGTTATTCTTCTCTGGGACTTGCCTATATCGGGGACTGTGTTTTTGAGCTTTTTGTCCGTACGATGGTGGTGACGAAGGGAAATGACAGAGCAAGTCATTATCATAAGAAGACAATCGGTTTTGTGAATGCAGCTGCCCAGACGAAGATGATGAATCGGATCAAACCCTTGTTAACTGAAGAGGAAATGGCTGTGTTCCGGCGGGGGAAAAATGCAAAAAGTGCCTCTCCGGCAAAAAACCAGAGTCTTCATGACTATCATTATGCGACGGGATTTGAAGCGTTGATGGGATATTTATATCTTTCCGGACAAAAGGAACGGCTAGGAAATCTTCTGGCGGTATGTTTTGCCGGGGAAGAAGGGGAGGAAGAGTAAAAATGGCGTATGAAGAGTGCATGGTAATTGGAAGAAATGCAATAATGGAAGCATTCCGGTCAGGAAAAACGATTGATAAGTTATTTGTGTTAGACGGCTGTCAGGACGGTCCTGTGAAGTCAATCCTCAGGGAGGCGAAAAAACAGGATACGCTTGTGAAGTTTGTATCAAAAGAAAAACTGGATGCTCTGTCTTCCCACGAAAAACATCAGGGGGTGGTTGCCGTGGCGGCTGCCTATGAATATGTCTCTGTGGAAGATTTGTTTGAGAAAGCAGAGGAGAAGGGAGAAGATCCGTTTTTCATTCTCTGCGATGAGATTGAGGATCCCCATAATTTAGGAGCAATCATCCGAACGGCAAATCTTGCCGGAGCCCATGGAGTGATCATTCCGAAGAGGCGGGCAGTGGGACTTACCGGAGTGGTTGCCAAAGTGTCTGCCGGAGCATTAAATTATACACCGGTAGCCAGGGTGACAAATTTATCCAAAACCATTGACGAATTAAAAGAAAGAGGAATGTGGTTTGTCTGTGGCGACATGGATGGAGAAATCATGTATGATCTGAACCTTACAGGACCGGTCGGACTGGTCATTGGAAATGAGGGGAAGGGGGTAAGTCGTCTCGTAAAGGAGAAATGTGATTATCGTGCTTCCATCCCAATGAAGGGAGATATTGATTCTCTGAACGCATCCGTTGCGACAGGAGTGCTTGCCTTTGAAATCGTAAGGCAAAGAATGGGAAAATAAAATCAGTATGAAAAAAGCGTGGGACCTATGGCATAATCGCAGACGACTTGCGTTTTGCTACTCAACTTTCGAACGTTTATGGAAACGCCATTCGCGCTAAACTCGCTTACGCTCAGACAACGCGCTCGGTGGCGGATTCGTTCTCAAGTTTCGTTACGCAAAACCTGCAAAGCATCTTCTCTTCATACCATAGGCATGCACGCTTTTTTCATAAATATTCGGAATCCGATTCCATTGCAAATCCATGAATCCCCGCCATTCGCCACGCCCGATGCCAAAAGCTGTTTTTGTTTCCGCAGGCTGTGGCAAAGCAAAAGAAAAAGCCGAACTTTTTTACAAAGAACGGCTCTGGGTGTATAATTATGTTATGCAAAAAACCAAAATTATACAGAAAGATTATAGCCTATCTTCGATGAATTATCAATTAAAACTTCCCTTTGAACTGGAAGTTTCAATCCCGGACATTACAATCGCAAATCCTGAAAAGGAGTCGCGGGCGAGCTGCACAGCAACGGAGTTGCCTTCTTCTGTGCAGCTCTGCCATTCGCCGGAGGCTTTTATCGAAGTCGGAGTTTTCTCCGACGAGATAAACAAGCTTCATAATAAGATCCAAAATGACAAAACAGGGCAGCACCTGTTTGAACTGAAAAAGACGGCATAATTTTTAAAATTTCAAAATACACATCAGACCGGTCTTTTGTCAAAGACAGAAGGTTTAGATAAGTGCGCTTTTTCAGCAGTGCAAGTGGTGTAACTGCAGCCAAAATAAGCAGATTCTGCTGAAAATGCGCAAAAAGAGGACGTCTGCAGTTACGGCTAAATAGCCGTTACTGCGACGTCCCCTTTTCTTAACGAAATGAAGTTTTTTTGTAATCTGTGACATCCCGCTCTTTTCGGAAGTTCTGGCGTTCTACCATACGTTTCAGCTCCGGTTCCCGTTTTTTTGCCTTGTAAATAGCAATGCACCGATTCATCACATTCTTGGAAAATAAATAGTTTACTTCCATATAATGAGGGAATCGTTCAATAACATATTTATCAATGGTATGATTTTCCTCAAAATATTTTTCAATCTCTTTTTCAAAAGAATGGTACAACTCTTTTTCTTCGTCCGTGGAAAGAGCATCGTAAATCATGTCATTTTTCATGCTGCAGGCATAGGCCTGAAGTTTCTTAAGAGATATGTAATGGCGAATGTTTGTTAATTTCAGATACCGATACCAGGTGTTCCGAAATTTGATATAATACTCACTGACACCGCCGTCATAAACGTCAAGACCTTTACAGAAATTAAAATTTCTTCTCATGTAAGTATAGTCAAACAATATGT
>JALFIK010000068.1 GCA_022776205.1 Eubacterium sp. | reverse complement strand
AACTGGCAAGGAAAAAGAGAAGAAAATCTCTTGTCTGAAGACAGAGATAGGAGTATAATCTTGTTTGTCTGTGTTGGAAAGACAAAGAAAGAGAAAGAGGAAAGACATCATGAAAATACGTAAGATACGAAATTCGTTTTTACTGCTGCTCACTGCCATGATCTGGGGAGCAGCTTTCGTTGCCCAGAGTGTCAGTATGGATTACATCGGGCCATTTACTTTTATCTGCTTAAGATCCATTATCGGTGGATGTTTTTTAATCCCCGTAATCATGGTATTTGACCGTATCCGTATGCGCGGGAAAAAGTATAATGTAGTGCAGGCAGAGGGGGAGGTTGATTTAAGCTGGAAGAATAAGCAGCTTTTGAAAAGCGGTATTGTATGCGGTATTTTTCTATTTCTGGCAAACTGTTTCCAGCAGACGGGAATTCAGTACACCAGTGTGGGGAAAGCAGGATTTATCACCACATTTTATATCATTCTTGTTCCGCTGATCGGCCTGTTTTTTAAGAGGTACTGTGGAATATTAACCTGGTTTGGTGTAGTGATTGCCTTAGCGGGTCTGTATTTTTTATGCATAACGGAGAAATTTACTATTGAGAAGGGAGATGCCCTGATTCTGGCATCCGCTTTTTTCTATGCAGCACAGATTCTCGCCATTGACCATTTTAATCCTTTTGTGGATGGAGTGAAAATGTCCTGTGTTCAGTTTCTTACCGGAGGTGTTCTTGCAGCAGTCTGTATGGCGCTTTTTGAGACACCGCAGATTCCGATGATCTTAAATGCAGCAGGACCGATTCTTTATACGGGTATTATGTCAACAGGCGTAGCTTATACATTGCAGATTATTGGACAGAAAGGACTTAATCCGACGGTAGCAGCCCTTATTATGAGTCTGGAATCAGTTTTTTCCGCTCTTTCCGGCTATCTGTTCCTCCATCAGATTCTAACGGTAAAGGAATTGACCGGATGTGCGCTCATGTTTATTGCCATCATTCTTGCCCAGCTTCCGGATGTCCGGAGGAAGACGGTGCGCTGCCCTGAAGCATAAAATATGTAATATTTTTCAGGAAAGCGAATAAATATTCACCGAATCTGTAAGAAGGGCTTGTATTTTAGCGAAATATGTGGTATTTTTTTAAACAGAAATGAATTTTTCAATTAAAAAACCTGTAAAATAGAAGCAGGATTTCAAAAGGAAAAAGAAAAGGAGAGAGATTATGAAGATTAAGAAAATTGCAGCAGTTGCTCTGGCAGCAGTGATGGCAGCATCTCTTTTATGTGGATGCGGAGGCAGCGATAAGAGTGCGGAAGCGACAACCGCAGCCAGCGGTGAGGCAACCGTAAAGACGGTGAAAGATGGCGTGTTAACAATGGCAACCAATGCATACTTCCCACCATATGAATATTATGAAGGAAGTGATATCGTTGGTATTGATGCTGAGATTGCAAAAGCTATCGCAGACAAATTAGGATTAAAACTGGAAATTCAGGATATGGAATTTAATTCCATTATTACTGCAGTTCAGTCCGGTAAAGCGGATATGGGTCTTGCAGGTATGACAGTAACAGATGAAAGAAAACAGTCAGTAAACTTCTCTGACACTTATGCAACCGGTATCCAGTCCGTTATTGTAAAAGAAGATTCCGACATCGGTAAGATCGATGATTTAAACGGTAAGAAGATCGGTGTACAGCTTTCAACAACCGGTGATATTTATGCAAAAGATGATTTTGGTGCAGATAATGTGGAAGAGTACAGCAATGGAAATGATGCGGTATTAGCCCTGACAAGCGGTAAGATTGATGCCGTTATCATTGATAATCAGCCAGCCAAATCGTTTGTTGAGTCAACAAAAGGCTTAAAACTTCTGGATACCGATTATGTGCAGGAAGATTATGCAGCATGTCTTTCCAAAGATAACGAAGAATTACTGGATGCTGTAAACGGTGCATTAAAAGAGTTAAAGGATGACGGAACGATCCAGCAGATTCTTGACAAATATATCAAATAAAAGCTGATTAAGGACGATCAGGAATCGTTCTTCATGCCCGGAACTGACGCTTTCGAGTGAGTAAGGACTCAGAGATGAAACGGTAGTTTCGGGCAGTCTTTTATATAAAAAGATTCAAAGATTTTTAGAAAGGAAAGAATGAAATTTTGAGTGAATGGTTTTCTGAGATAAAGGCAAAATTTATATTGGACTTTATTGAAAAACAGCGTTGGATGTATATTACAGACGGTCTCCGGGTTACTTTGGAAGTAACTTTCCTCGCCTTGATTCTGGGGCTTGTTCTGGGGGCACTGATTGCAGTGATCCGCACAACCCATGACCAGCTTAAAGATGAATCAAAGAAGGGACTTGGAGGAGCGATCCTGCAGGTTGCAGATACGATATGCCGTGCCTATCTTACGGTAATCCGTGGAACGCCTACCATGGTACAGCTGTTGTTAATGTTCTTTGTTTTTCTTGCATCCTCCAATAATAAAGTCATGGTTGCCGTGCTTACTTTTGGTATGAATTCCGGCGCTTATGTCGCTGAGATTTTCCGTTCCGGTATTATGTCAATTGATAAAGGACAGATGGAAGCAGGGCGCTCTCTTGGACTGAGTTATGTGGATACCATGGGTCAGATTATTATGCCCCAGGCAATTAAAAACTGTCTTCCAGCCCTTGTAAATGAAATGATTACTCTGTTAAAAGAGACGTCAATCTGTGGTTATATTGGTCTTAACGAGCTGACAAGAGGTGGAGATATTATTCGTGGTGTTACCTACGATGCACTTCTTCCGTTATTGGTAGTTGCATTGATTTATCTCGTGATCGTCATGTTCTTTACATGGATTATGAGCAGACTGGAAAGGAGACTCAGAGAAAGTGATATTCGTTAAAAATTTATGTAAATCCTTTGGAGACCATGAGGTGCTAAAGGATATTAATGAACATATCGCGCCGGGCGAAAAGATCGTAATTATCGGACCATCCGGTTCGGGAAAGTCAACTTTTCTCCGTTGCATGAATCTTCTGGAACGCCCCACATCCGGACAGGTGATCTTCGACGGAATTGATATTACGGATCCGAAAACGGACATTAATAAAGTGCGTGAACACATGGGGATGGTATTCCAGCATTTTAATCTTTTTCCGCATAAGACGATTATGGAAAATATTACGTTAGCTCCGGTTCGTCTAAAATTGATGAAACCGGAAGAGGCAAAGGAAGAGGCACTTCGTCTTTTAAAAATCGTCAATCTCGAAGAGAAGGCAGATGCTTATCCGGGACAGCTTTCCGGCGGACAAAAACAGAGAATCGCCATAGTGCGTTCTCTTGCCATGAAACCAAAGATGATGCTTTTTGATGAGCCTACTTCTGCCCTTGACCCGGAGATGGTCGGAGAGGTACTTGAAGTTATGAAGAATCTTGCCGATGACGGTATGACAATGGCAGTGGTCACTCATGAAATGGGATTTGCCAGAGAAGTGGGAACCCGTGTTTTATTTATGGATGAGGGACAGATTCTTGAACAGGGAACTCCGGATGAAATATTCAGTAATCCAAAGGAAATAAGAACACAGGAATTCTTGTCTAAAGTACTATAATTTTTTAAAAAATATGAAATGTCACCTGGGAAGACGATTTGTCTTAATCGTTTAATCAGGTGGCTTTTTTCTTTTGTTGTGCCACAGCCTACGGAAACAAAAACAGCCCCTTCTTATAGAGTTTTTCCGGTTCGATAAACCGGTTTTTTTCGACCGAATAATGCAAAGCGGATATAATCATCGGCCAGAATACAGATGGGCGTCAGAAAAAACCACAGAAAGAAAAACGGCAGACAGATCTGACCCTGGAAGTTAAACGGCACATCGGAGTAATCCCACACCATCAGATGAAAATTGAGATTGACAATGCTGCCGGTAATATACTCAAAGAAGAGAATAATCAGACTCCCGGCAAACATCTGCAAGAGAAAGGAAGGATGCCGGTTGCCTTCGTTGAGCAGACCGATGACATAGAAGGACAGACCACCACACAAAATCATGGAAAAGTGGGAGAAACCCCGGAACAGAATTTCAAAATTATAATAGACCATTCCGCCGAAACTGATTAAAAACAGAGCCTGAAATAATTTAAAAATAAATTTTCGTCTGAAAAAACAGGTCATTTTCGGATTCTCCTTTGGATATGTTTCTCTTTAGTATGAAGTATCCGAAATATAATTATACAGGGAAAAACCTGCCTTATGAAAAAAATAGCTGCCATTTTCTGGGGAAAATGACAGCTTGTAATCATTGGAAAACAAATTATTTATTTCTGTTTTTTTCTGCTTCCTGAAGTTTAAGGGCACGCACCTGAAGGGGAAGACCGAATAAGGTGATAAAGCCCTGTGCATCATGATGGTCATACATATCGCCTGTTGTGAAAGAAGCAAGGGATTCGTTGTAAAGGCTGTATGGAGATGTGGTTCCTGCTCTTGTGATGGTACCTTTATAAAGTTTGAATTTCACTTCGCCGGTCACATACTGCTGTGTGGACTGTACAAAAGCCTGAATTGCCTCACGCAAAGGTGTGAACCATTTTCCTTCATATACAACCTGAGCCAGCTTATTCCCGAGGTCTTTCTTGACTGCCATGGTCTCACGGTCCAGAATGAGCTCTTCTAACTGTTTATGTGCTTCCACAAGGATGGTGCCGCCGGGAGTTTCATAAACACCGCGGGATTTCATACCGACAACCCGGTTCTCCACAATATCAATAATACCGATTCCATGTTTTCCTCCCAGTTCATTGAGTTTACGGATGATATCGGAAACTTTCATCTCCTCTCCGTTTACCGTCTTAGGAACACCGGATTCAAAAGTCATGGTTACATATTCCGGTTCATCCGGTGCCTTTTCCGGTGTATTCGTTAATACAAGAACATGATCATAATTTGGTTCCTGAGAAGGATCTTCCAGTTCCAGACCCTCGTGGCTGATGTGCCATAAGTTACGGTCACGGCTGTAACTGCTGTCCGCCGAAAACGGAAGATGAATATTATGTGCTTTACAAAAGGCAATCTCATCTTCACGGGACTGGAGTGTCCACTTTGGATCACGCCATGGAGCGATAATCTTGATATCCGGAGCCAGAGCTTTAATAGATAGTTCAAAACGGATCTGATCATTTCCCTTACCGGTAGCACCATGACAGATGGCAACCGCATTTTCCTTACGGGCAACTTCCACTAATTTCGCTGCGATACCCGGACGGGCCATGGAAGTACCTAATAGATATTTGTTTTCATATACTGCACCGGCCTGAACGCATGGAATAATGTAGTTATCGCAGAAATCATCTGTAATATCTTCTATATATAATTTGGAAGCACCGGAATAAAGGGCGCGTTCTTCTAATCCGTCCAGTTCCTCACCCTGACCGCAGTCAACACAACAGCAGATGACATCATATCCATAGGTTTCCTTTAACCATGGAATGATTGCTGTGGTATCCAGACCTCCCGAATAGGCTAAAACGACTTTTTCTTTACTCATTTCTATATATCCTCCTTGAGATTTTTCATATTCGTCTGTTATACTATACGGCATTGCCAGCGGAAATGCAAGCTTTTTTTTGAATATTATTCATAAATATTAAATAATACTTGCATAAAATAAGATTTTGACGTATAATTATGAAGAATTTATAAATAAATATGAATGCAAATTTGACTTGTTTTCTGGAAAAGTTTGTGGGATAATAAAAAGCTGTATTTATTTTTATGATATATGACAGAAAGGAAGCGAAAATTAATGATAAAGGCAGGGATTATCGGTGCGACCGGATATGCGGGACAGGAGATCGTTCGTATCCTACTTGGGCATAAAGATACAGAGATAAAATGGTACGGTTCAAAAAGTTATATTGACAGGCCCTATGCAGATGTATTTCGTAATATGTTCCGGCTTGTGCCGGATATTTGTAAGGGAGAAGATTTCAATCAGCTCTGTGATGAAGTGGATGTGGTTTTTACAGCGACACCTCAGGGACTTTGCTCTTCCTTGGTTAATGAAGAAGTGTTATCAAAGGTTAAAGTTATTGATCTTAGTGCTGATTTTCGTATAAAAGATGTGAATGTTTATGAAAAATGGTACGGCCTTACCCATCCGAGTCCGCAATTTATTGAAGAGGCGGTATATGGACTTTGCGAGGTGAATCGGGAAAAAATCAGGAAAGCCAGACTGATTGCAAATCCAGGATGTTATCCAACCTGTTCTTTTCTCTCCATATATCCGCTGGCAAAGGCTGGTCTTATTGATATGAAATCAATCATTGTGGATGCAAAATCCGGTACATCTGGTGCCGGAAGAGGAGCAAAGGTGAATAATTTATTCTGTGAGGTGAATGAGAGCATAAAGGCATATGGAGTTGCCACCCATCGGCATACTCCGGAAATTGAGGAGCAGTTATCCTATGCATCCGGCCAGGAAACATTGATTAATTTTACCCCTCATCTGGTGCCGATGAACCGTGGAATTCTTGTGACTGCTTATGCAAATCTGGTAAAAGATGTCACAGAAGAAGAAGTGAGAAAAATTTATGAGGAAGTATATAAGGATGAAACGTTTGTAAGGTTCCTGGATGCTGGAGTCTGCCCGGAAACACGCTGGGTAGAAGGCAGTAATTATGTTGATGTGAATGTGAAAGTGGATGAGAGAACTCATCGCGTCATTATGATGGGAGCCATGGAGAATCTGGTAAAAGGAGCCGCGGGACAGGCAGTACAGAATATGAATTTATTATTTGGATTGCCGGAGACGACCGGCCTCCTTATGCCGCCGGTATTTCCATAGAAATACCGTGAAAAGAAAAGAGAAGGGAAGATAGAAGAGAGTTATGAAAAGAATCGATGGTGGTGTTTCTGCTGCAAGAGGATTTCAGGCAGCCGGGATTCGGGCCGGAATCAAAGCAGGAAAGGCCAATAAGGATATGGCAATGATCTATTCGGAAAAAGAAGCGGTCTGTGCAGGAGTTTTTACGAAGAATGTGGTTAAAGCTGCGACGGTTTACTGGGATCGGGATATTGTATATGGAGAAGGAAAGGCACAGGCGGTGGTTGTTAACAGTGGCATTGCCAATGCCTGTACCGGACAGGAAGGAATTGATAACTGTAGCAGAGAAGCGCAAAAGGCTGGTGAACTTTTATCCATTGCACCGGAACATGTGCTTGTGGCATCTACAGGTGTGATTGGACAGCAGCTTGACATGGATGTTGTGGAAAAGGGAATCGGAGAGCTTGTACCGGCTCTTTCCCATGAGATACAGGCGGGAGAGGATGCTGCGGAAGCAATTCTTACCACGGATACCCATAAAAAGGAAATTGCAGTGGAATGTATGATCGGGGGGAAAAAGGTAACCATCGGAGGAATGTGTAAGGGTGCCGGAATGATTCATCCGAACATGGGAACAATGCTTGCCTTTATTACCAGCGACGTTGCCATTGCCCCCAGGTTGCTGCAGAAATTTTTAAATGAGGTCGTGGAAGAGACCTTTAATATGATTTCAGTGGATGGGGATACTTCCACCAACGATACCTGTCTGGTGTTATGTAACGGTATGGCGGGGAATGCGGTCCTAACGGAAGAGAATGAAGAAGCAATGGTATGGAAAGAAGCTTTTGCCTGCGTGATGGAGTACCTGGCAAAACAGATTGCAGGAGACGGAGAGGGATGTACCCGCCTTTTTGAGGTGACCTGTTTTGGGGCGGCTACAAAGGAGGATGCCAGAATTTTAAGTAAATCCGTTGTCTGTTCCTCCCTTACAAAGGCAGCAGTTTTTGGAAAAGATGCAAACTGGGGAAGAATACTTTGTGCCATGGGATACAGCGGTGTGGAATTTGATCCGGAAAAAGTGGATATTGTTCTGGAAAGCGAGAAAGGTACACTTCCGATTGTGAAGGACGGAATCGCCACAGAATACAGCGAAGAGTTTGCCACGGAGATTTTATCCGCCAATCCTGTAAAGGCCTTGCTATATGTGCATGCGGGGCAAGCACAGGCAACGGCATGGGGGTGTGATCTTACTTATGAATATGTAAAGATTAATGCAGATTACCGTTCTTAAGATACCGGAAAACAGACAGGAATATGCTGCTATGGGCAGCCGGAGGGAAAAATGACAGAATTAGAAATAAACAATAATGTAGATAATGTTATGCTGAAAGCAAACACACTCATCGAGGCACTGCCGTACATTCGGCGGTTTAACGGGGCAACGATCATCGTAAAATATGGTGGAAGTGCCATGCTTGATGAAAAATTAAAGATGAATGTAATCAAGGATGTGGCTCTTCTTAAGCTAATCGGAATGAAACCGATCATTGTGCATGGCGGCGGCAAAGAAATCAGTAAGTGGGTGCGTTTAAGTGGAAAAGAATCGGAATTTTATAACGGCCTTCGCGTGACAGATAAAGAAACTATGAACATTGCGGAAATGGTTTTAAACAAGGTAAATAAGGAACTGGTCGGTATGATGCAGAAGATGGGCGTGAATGCAGTTGGTCTTTGCGGAAAAGACGGAAATATGATCCGTGTGAAGAAAAAAATGCCTGACGGAAAGGATATTGGTTATGTCGGAGAAGTGTCCTCTGTTAATACAGACCTTCTTGATACCCTGATGGAAAAGGATTTCATCCCGGTAATTGCTCCAATTGGTCTGGATGATGATTACAATGCCTATAATATTAATGCGGATGATGCTGCCTGCGGGGTGGCAAAGGCCATGAATGCAGAGAAACTTGTATTTCTCACGGATATTGAAGGGGTATTTATTGACCCTACAAATAAGCAGACACTGATTTCCGAAATGGACGTCAATACTGCAAAAGAGTTTATTGCAAATGGTGTCGTGGGAGGCGGTATGCTTCCGAAGCTGAATAACTGTATTGATGCAATTGAACAGGGAGTTTCCCGTGTGCATATCCTGGATGGTCGTGTGGCACACTGTCTGCTCCTTGAGTTCTTTACAGAAAAAGGTATCGGAACTGCCATTTTGAAAGAACCTCTTTTTTAATATGGCGGGAATGGAAACAAAGAAGGAGAATAGTATCATGACGAAAATGCAGGAATATATGGAGCAGGGGGAAGAATATATTTTAAAGACATACAACCGCTATCCTCTTGTCCTGGAAAAAGGAGACGGGGTGTATCTTTATGATATGGATGGAAAACGATATCTGGATTTTGCCGCAGGTATCGCAGTCTTTGCCCTGGGATATAATAACAAAGAATACAATGAAGCTTTAAAAAACCAGATTGATAAAATTTTACATACATCAAATCTTTATTATAACAGACCGGCCATCGATGCGGCAAAAAAAATTGTCCAGACTTCCGGAATGTCAAAAGTTTTTTTTACCAACAGTGGAACAGAAGCGATCGAGGGAGCCTTAAAAGTTGCGAGGAAGTATGCATATCTGAAAGATCCTTCAAAGGATTACGAATTTATTGCAATGAATCATTCTTTTCACGGCAGAAGTCAGGGGGCTTTGTCCGTGACGGGAAATGCCCACTATCAGGATGGATTTGTGCCTGTGGAAATGCGGGCGGTTTTCGCAGATTTTAATGATCTTTCGGATGTGGAATCAAAAATTACGGATAAGACCTGTGGAATCATTTGTGAAGTTGTACAGGGGGAAGGAGGAATTTATCCTGCAAAAAAAGAATTCCTCGAAGGGTTGAGAAAAATGTGCGATGAAAAAGATATTCTTCTTATCTTTGATGAAGTGCAGTGTGGAATGGGAAGATGCGGATCTCTCTATGCCCACGATCTTTACGGTGTCAAGCCGGACGTTCTTGCCCTGGCAAAAGCTTTGGGATGTGGAGTGCCGGTAGGCGCTTTTGTGACGAATGAGAAAGCTTCCCACGCACTCGTACCGGGAGATCACGGGACCACATATGGAGGTAATCCATTTGCAACGGCTGCTGTCTGTGAAGTGTTCCGTCAGTTTGAACAAAAAGGGATTGTAGAACATGTAAAAAAAGTGGGAGAATATCTGTATGAAAAACTGGAGGAACTAAGAGGAGAATTTCCGGTGATCACAGACCACCGGGGTATCGGTCTGATGCAGGGACTGGAATTCAAAAAACCGGTGGGAGATCTAATCAATAAAGCATTAAATAAAGGCCTGATCATTATTTCTGCCGGAAGTAATATCCTTCGGTTCGTTCCTCCGTTAGTCATTGAAAAGAAAGATGTGGATGAGATGACTGCTATTCTTAAGGAATCGATTTCCGAGTGGAATTAATGGTATAAAATAAAAACAGAACCTCCATACTAAAGAAAAAAGTATGGGGGTTTTTATGTTTGGATGGATTGCAGCAATCATATCCGGTACGCTGATGAG
>JALFIK010000193.1 GCA_022776205.1 Eubacterium sp. | reverse complement strand
TTAAGAAAAAAAGCATCAGACAGCTGTAAAGTAAAAGAGGTACTCAATACTGGAGCGTCAGTAACCGTTTACTCGAAGAAAGGAAACTGGACGAGGATTAAAACCGCATCAGGAAAGACAGGATATATTTTCAGTATTTATATTGGAAAAAAATCAAATTCTGTGCAGACAAAGTCCGTTCCGTCAAAAAGTGATGTGATTTCCGGATATCGCTCCAGGGCAATCTCTTATGCCAGGGGACGTCTCGGTGACACATACAGCCAGAGCAACCGGGATATGGCCGGATATGCTGACTGCTCCAGTCTGGTTCGCGATGCTTATAATAACGCTTCCGGAAAATTTATTGGAGATACCACTGTGACTCAGGTGGAAACCATGAGTTCTTACCTGTATGCCATTTCATCCATTTATGATGTCACCCCGGGAGATCTTGTTTATCATACAAGTAATGACAATCATGCCGGAATTTATCTCGGGAACGGAAAAGTGCTCCATGCATCCCAGACCGCAGGAACGGTTAAGATCAGCACTTTTGCTGAAGAAAGTACCTACTGGGAATATGGATGCAATGCTGCCTCATATTGCTTTAGTCATTAAATTGTACAGAGTTCCGTTTACGGAACTCTGTGTTCTTTTTTCCGGGATTTCCAGATTTCTATACTCCCATAAAAAACATCAGTGCTGCCCATGTAAAAAGAGGATAATACATTCCATGTTCATCTCTCCCTTTACAAAGATACTCCTCCGCCTCTTCTTTCTCCACCAGACGAAATCCTTCAAAAACTTCCGAACCTTCTGCTCCATTATGATTAATCTCCGGCATCTCGTCCCTGTTGATGGAGATATAAATCAGGGCATTTCCCTCATCCGTCATTCCCGGCGTACTGAAAACACAGGGGTTAATCACTTTGACCTCATCGCAATCCATCACTTTTATTCCTGTCTCTTCATAAAGTTCCCGAACTGCAGTCTCCTTTAACGCATCCGGATTTCCCCAGTCTTTTTCATCAATGAGCCCTGCCGGTACACTAAGCACATACTGTCCAACCGGATAACGGTATTCCCAGTTTAATAAAAGTTTTTTCGTCTGACCTTTAATATTCAGAACCACAAAGCAGCTTACCGCGTCTGGAAGCATTTTTTTGCACTCATCATCAGGGGTGAGAGCTACCATTCTGTCTTTTCCCCTTCGGCTGGCACAATAGTAATGTCCGCCTTCCCGATACTGCAAATCATAAAGATTCATATATTTTGATTCATAAATTGTTTCCATCTTTCCTGTATACATTATCTTTCGCCTTCCTTTTACTTCTTTTTCGATATATTGTCATACATTTCCTTTGCTTTGTCAAGACAGTTTTCCAGTTAGAAATGCTTCCTTGCAAAAAAATCACAACAAAGTATAATAGAATAAAGTTCTTATATATAAGGAGATTTTTATGCTCACCTATTCTTTTACCAATTTAAAAAATGAATCCCTTTACTCCTACCTGTATCACTGTATCAAGAAAGATATCATTGAGGGTAAACTTGCACCCGGAACCAGGCTTCCTTCCAAGAGGAGTTTTGCAAAAAATCTGGGAGTCAGCACCATAACCATTGAAAATGCTTATGCCCAGCTTTTGTCCGAAGGTTATATTTATTCCATTCCAAAAAAGGGATATTATGTATCGGATTTGAAAAACATTCCCGGCAAACCGGTAAAATTGTCAACACAAAATGTGGAACTATCCTCCGGAAAATCCGATTTTCTTGCTGATTTTTCCAGCAATCAGACCCGTCCTGAAAATTTCCCTTTTTCTATCTGGGCGAAACTTATGAGGGAAACCCTGAATGAAAACAGCACGGAACTCATGACAAAGCCTCCCTGCGGAGGGATCATGGGTCTTCGGATGGCTATTGCGAAACATTTAGAACAGTTTCGCGGGATGCATGTTGCACCGGAACAGATTTTTATTGGAGCAGGTACAGAATATCTGTACGGAATACTGATTCAGCTTCTTGGATTTGATAAAATTTATGCCATAGAAGATCCGGGTTATGAAAAGATTGCACAGATTTACGAAAGTTTTGGGGTAAAACATCACTATATTTCCATGGATAAGAACGGAGTGAAAATGGATGAGCTCGAAGAAAGTCATGCCGATGTAGTTCATATTTCTCCTTCCCATCATTTTCCCACAGGAATCATCACACCGATAAGCCGCCGTTATGAACTTCTTGGCTGGGCTGCCCGCTCACAGAACCGCTATATTATTGAAGATGACTACGACAGTGAATTTCGTCTGTCGGGGAAACCGATTCCCTCTCTGCAGAGCATGGATGTCACACAGCGAGTCATCTACATTAACACTTTTACAAAGAGTCTTGCATCCACAATGCGTATCAGCTATATGGTCCTTCCGCCAGATCTGGCAAACCGGTTTCTTGAACAGCTCAGTTTTTATTCCTGTACTGTATCAAATTTTGATCAGTACGCTCTCATGCGTTTTATCAATGAGGGATATTTTGAGAAACATATTAACCGAATGCGGAATTATTATCACAAACAGCGGGATGCACTTCTTGATGGCATAAAAAAAAGTCCTTTATCTTCTCTCGTAACGATTACGGAAGAAGACTCCGGACTTCATTTTCTTATG
>JALFIK010000189.1 GCA_022776205.1 Eubacterium sp. | reverse complement strand
AGAGCAAAAATGCTTCTTTCTACGAGAAGTATGGCTTCCAGGTTATGTCGGACGGAGTTGCAATGCAGCTGTGTAATTTTTCAGATAGACGATAATATTGGATTCATGTAACTCAACAACTCCTGTTTGTGTGTTTTTAATAAAGTATTATCTCGTCGGAGAAGACTCCCACTTCTATAAGTGGTGAGTAAAGGATAAATATCATCAGTGGGAGTTTTCAATCTCCGACTTCGATAAAAGCCTCCGGCGGATTGCAGAGATGCGCATTAGAATTTTGTCATGCTAACGCATGACGCGCATCTCGCAGCAAGAATGCCAAGGCGTTCTTGAATTTTAGTTTTTCTCAAATAGAATAATGTATATATTTTGCCTTCGTGTGATTCTATTCACACGGAGGTTTCTTTTGTAAAAACCTGGAAATAATATCCATATTTCTCGAAATGTGATCTTATCACAGAAAAATAAAATTGATTCTGATATAATAAAATCATAAAATAAGGAGGGTCATAATTATGGGATTTTTCGATATGTTCAAACAAAAAGATATCAATGAAGGAATAAAAGAGTATCAATCTCTTTCAGGAGCTGTTTTGCTGGATGTGCGCACACCACAGGAATATAAAGAAGGACATGTTCCGGAAAGTAAAAATGTACCACTTCAGACGATAGATAAGATTACATCAGTGGTCAAAACAAAAGAGACTCCGTTATTTGTCTACTGCTATTCCGGTTCCCGAAGCAGCCAGGCAGTAAATGCGTTGAAACATATGGGATACTCAAACGTAACGAACATTGGAGGGATTTCTTCCTATACAGGAAAGGTGGAACAGTAAGATGAAGGTATTAATTGTAGGCGGTGTGGCCGGCGGGGCAACTGCAGCAGCACGCATCCGCAGATTAGATGAAACTGCAGAAATTACGGTATATGAACGTTCGGGATATATCTCTTACGCAAATTGCGGTCTGCCATATTATATTGGTGATGTCATTACGGATCCGGAAGAGCTGACACTTCAGACGCCGGAGAGCTTTTTCTCCCGTTTTCGGATCGATATGAAAGTTCACCATGAAGTGACTGCGATCCATCCGGATCAAAAAACAATCTCTGTTAAGAATCTGGAAACTGGTGAAGAATTTGAGGAATCCTATGATAAATTGATCCTCTCTCCGGGTGCAAAGCCAACACAGCCACGGATTCCGGGGGTGGGGATGGAAAAAGTATTTACCCTGCGTACGGTAGAAGATACCTTCCGTATCAAAGAGTACATCAACAAGCATCAGCCAAAGTCTGCTGTATTAGCCGGTGGTGGTTTCATCGGACTGGAGCTGGCAGAAAACTTAAAAGAGATTGGCATGGATGTGACCATTGTCCAGCGTCCAAAACAGCTTATGAATCCGTTTGATGCAGATATGGCTTCTTTTATTCACAGTGAAATGAGGAAACATGGAGTAAAGCTTGCATTGGGACACACGGTAGAAGGATTTGAAGAAAAGGACGGCGGAATAGATGTTCTCTTGAAAGATGAAATGCCGCTGCATGCAGATATGGTAGTTCTTGCCATTGGTGTCACTCCGGATTCACATCTTGCAAAGGAAGCAGGACTGGAATTGGGAATAAAGGGAAGTATCGTCGTAAATGACCGCATGGAAACTTCAGTGCCGGATATTTATGCTGCCGGAGATGCAGTACAGGTGAAACATTTTGTGACCGGGCAGGAAGCATTGATATCCCTTGCAGGACCTGCCAACAAACAGGGACGCATCATTGCGGACAATATCTGCGGTGGTGACAGCAAGTATCCGGGCAGCCAGGGCAGTTCTGTCATTAAGGTATTCGATATGACTGCAGCGACCACGGGAATGAATGAAACCAACGCCAGGAAAGCCGGTCTCGATGTAGATACGATAATCCTTTCTCCTATGAGCCATGCCGGTTATTATCCAGGTGGTAAGGTGATGACCATGAAAGTTGTCTTTGAAAAAGAAACATATCGTCTTATCGGGGCTCAGATTGTTGGCTACGAAGGGGTGGACAAGCGGATTGATGTACTGGCTACAGCGATTCATGCGGGAATGAAAGCTACGGAGCTCAAAGACCTGGATCTGGCCTATGCCCCACCGTATTCTTCTGCCAAGGATCCTGTGAATATGGCAGGTTTTATAATAGATAACATTTCGAAAGGTACATTGAAACAATGGCACCTGGAGGAGGTTGACCTTTTACCTCGGGATGGAAGTGTGACGCTTCTTGATGTGAGAACGGTCGGAGAATATGGCAATGGTCATATCGAAGGATTTAAAAATATTCCGGTAGATGAACTTCGGGAACGTCTGGATGAGATTGAAAAGGATAAACCTGTTTATGTGATCTGTCAAAGTGGACTTAGAAGCTATATTGGCACACGTATATTGGAGGGAAATGGTTACATAGCCTATAACTTCGCAGGAGGATTCCGTTTTTACGATGCCGTGATCCATGACCGCTGTCTCATTGAAACAGCAACTGCCTGTGGAATGGATCAGTAAAATATATGCCCATCTTCATTGTTTAAAGGTTGAAGATGGGCATTCATTTATCCATTTTGTAAATGTTCTAATTTTTCTTTATCCAGAATCATTACGGTACCACGGGACAGTTTGACCATGCCTTCGCTTTGAAAATAACGGAGCATTCGTGTAATGACTTCCCGATGGGTACCCAGATGATTGGCAATAGCTTCATGAGTCAGTTTCAATGTATCACTTTCTTCAATGGAAGACTCTTCCAAGAGAAAGGAAGCAACCCGTTTATCAAGGCTTTTCCACATAATCTGCTCGATCAGCCACATGACATCAGAAAAACGGGTGGCCATCAGTTCGTTAGTATAATTTGCCACCGGTGCGGATTCTTCCATAATACTTCTATATGTGTCAGCAGGAATGATCCAAAGATCCGTATCCTTTTCTGTCTCAATGGTCACGTCAAACTGAATAGAACGCATGATGCAGGAGGCAGAAAACAGGCACATGTCTCTGTCAAAGAGGCGATAAATGGTAATCTCACGTCCCTCATCAGAGAGAATATATGCACGAAGCTGTCCGGATTTGACAAGAAGGAGACCGGTACAGTCCATGTTTCCGTTGTGAAGGATGGTTCCTTTCTCGACTTTCCGTGTAATAAGCCCTTTCTGGATGCGATTTTTTTGATCAGCAGTTAGTTGATTCCATACGGGAAAATAATTCTCGAATTCCATATCTCAGACCTCCCTTAAGTTTGATTATTTCATATTTCATAACATTCTTTATACACAATATTAACAATGCCTATGATGCTTTTCTTCATAGGTTCATTATAATATATACCACGAAAGAAAGGAATACATTTAAATTCAATTCACGCCTGGTAAAAATGGAAGAAAAGGATTTGCGGCAGAAAATATATTTTGTTATAATGAACATACCAGAATAGTTTTATGCTTTACAGTAGCATAGAAAGGGGTATAATATAAAAAAATGAAAAAATTGTTTTGCTGGCTTAGCCTGATATGGGTTATGAACTCCTTCGTATATCCGGTACGAATTTAACGAATTACCGTTATATTTACAGTGGTGCGAAAAACTATGGATCTTCGAAGATGATTTATAAGTATGGCACTTCTGGTAAAACAGCAAAAAAAGTCAGTAAGAGTACACATAATGCAAAATATAAACAGTATTTTAAAACTTATACAAAATACAAATTTATCAATAATACGGCAACGAACCGTAAGAAAAAATTAGGTTAAAGGCACTATATTTTCTATACGGCGATTACATTGATATATTCCAGTTTTCGTTGAATTAAAAAAAGTTACCATCTGGTGTATGTAACTATCTGCTGCGTTGTTTGAGTAGCTGATACTTGTTCGGGGATCGGCTGCGGGTTTCAAAGCAGACAGAGGATAAACATGCCGGATGGCGCTTTTTTTATTTGATAGGAAATTAAGTCATTTTCTATCAAATAAAAACCCCCTGGGGGATGCACACTCGCGCGAGAAGAAGGTGTCGCTGATTCGACCGCGCTCGGCGCGAGAGTTCCGCAAGAGAAACTCTTTGTTCTAATAAACAGAAACGCATTACGAAAGAAAGGATTTTTTACCGATGAAGAAAAATAATCGAATCAATCTTATCATGCGGTTTGCAAAGGGATCCATAAGATATTTCCTGGTTGTGCTCTTTGCTTCTTTCGCATCAACGATTTTGAATGCTTTGATTCCGAAGATTTTCAGTTTTACCATAGATTCTGTGCTTTGTCAGGATGGGATTGGATTTTTGAAAAGTCATTTGTGGATCTTGTCGTTGATTGTAATCGGAATTGCACTTTTCAATGGGGTGGCTGTCTATCTGTATCGGACTTATACGGCAAAAGCAGGAGAAAGCTTTGCAAAAAACATGAGAGATATGTTGTTTTATCATATTCAGAGACTTCCGATGAGCTGGCAGAATGAAAATCAGACCGGAGATATGATTCAGAGATGTACAGCGGATGTAGAGGTAATTCGAAGCTTTGTGGTCAATCA
>JALFIK010000163.1 GCA_022776205.1 Eubacterium sp. | reverse complement strand
ACACCATTACCTCCGTCCGTATCCCTTCTACACTAAAATCAATTGGCGAAGCCGCTTTTTATGAATGTAGCCAAATTACAGAAATCATTCTTCCGTCCAGTGTAGAAAGAATAGGGGACGGAGCTTTTGCCGACTGCATTTCGTTAACAAGTTTTTCCGCGGAAGGTGCGGCTTATTTAGGCGACTATATTTTACAAAACACAAAATTAACAACCTTTGAAATTCCAAAAAAGATCACAGAGTTTTCCACTCTTGCTTTTTATGGAACAACCACCCTTAAAAACTATTATGTTGCTTCGGGCAACACTACTTTTTTAGCAGAAGATGGTATTGTATATAACAAAGATAAATCTACCCTGATTTTGTATCCATGCAACAAAACCGATACTAATTTTAAAATACCATCCAGTGTAACGAAAATTGAAGACTATGCATTTTATAATACGCAGAATTTGTTGTCCGTAGATTTTTCTAATGTCAAACAACTGGGCGAGGGTGCATTTTATTGTTCATCTTTATCAGGATCTCTTAAACTTTCAGATAAAATTACCGAGGTAGGATACTTTACATTTGAAAGTTGTCCGAACATCAACTCTGTAACTTTTGGAACCGGTTTAGTAGAATCTTCCTACAGTATGTTTGAAGAATGTACAGGTATAACATCCATCAACTTTGGCGGACTTAAAAAAATCGGCATGCGAACATTCCTTGGGTGTAGCGGTCTGAAAGAAGTAGTACTTCCTGATACGATCACCGAATGGGGAGGCTCATCATTTAATAGCTGTGAAAATCTTGAAACTTTTATCTCCAATGGTCTTAAAGAAATTAGTTACGCAGATTTTGCACAATGTTATTCTTTAAAAACTGTAAAATTATCCAGTGTGGAAAAAATATATCGAGAAGCATTTGCAAATTGCCCTTCCCTGAAAAATATCACTTTACCTAAATCAACGCAGTGGGTTGATGCCAATGCCTTCAGTGATGATGTTAATGTCAGCTGCTTAAACACAGAACTCGTAAAATTCGGAAGAAACGGCCTTCATTATGCAGAATCCATTACGATTTCCGGAAAAAGAGATTACACACAGGCATTTAAAGTACTATCCATTGTCAATCAAAAAAGAAGGGAAAATAATCTGCCTGAATTAACGATGGATACCGGATTGTTAGAAGCTGCAATGCTAAGGGCAGGAGAACAGGCGGTGTTATTTTCACATACGCGCCCGGATGAAACATCTTGTTTTACTGCGCATCCGAATATGATTGCAGAAAATATTGCCATAGGACAGACCACTGCTTACGATGTAATGGATTCCTGGATGCATTCCACAGGACATCGGGAAAATATTCTTCTCGAAGATGCCACCTCCATTGGAATCGGATGTTTTTATATTAACGGTGTTCATATGTGGGTTCAATGCTTCGGTGCAAATACAGCAAACAATGCAACTATGAAAACCGGAGAGCAGTCTGTAACCCAGACCATATCCATTCCAAAAGATACCTTTTCTGAAGCTGCAACAACAAGTGGGATTATTTGGGGTGAGTCCGCCTCTTATACTTACATGTTAAACATCCCGGTAAATAAAACCAATTATAAAGTTGGTGATAAAACGCGGGTTGGTCTTCAACTAATTAATCCCGGATATGATTATTTACATATTGATTTCACAAGTCGCAATATTTCCTGGACATCAAGTAATCCGTCTATTGCCAGAATAGATCAAAACGGTAACATATCCTTTGTCGGAGCCGGAAAAGTGACAATTACAGGAAAAACAAAATATCATCAGGCAGCTGTCACCTTCACTGTGTCAAAAAATACCGGAAGCAACAGTGTTTCTGCAAAGGTTGATCAATCTGTAAAACCGCTTCTTAATACAAAAAAAGACAAAGATCCGGCAAAATCGAAATATAGTATTCTCAGACTACACTCAGGGAACGTTTCAAAAAATAGTATTGAGCTTCGATGGAGAAAGGTAAAAAATGCTTCTACCTATGTGATTATCGGAAACAAATGTGGTTCTGGTTATAAAAAAATAACAACCCTGAAAAAGACCAATTACAAAGTGAAAAAATTTAATAAGAAAGCATTGAAAAAGGGAACTTATTATAAATTCTTTGTAGCCGCTTTTGATAAAAACGGAAAACAGCTCTCTGTTTCTAAAACAATTCATGTTACCACTTCCGGAGGAAAGTATGGGAATATTAAAAAGCTCATTCTAAAGAAATCAAAAATAACATTAAGAAAAAATAAGACATATAAAATAAATGTAAAAGCACAATCACAGTCAAAGAAATTAAAAAATAAGAAACATAAAAATATTAGCTTTGAGTCAACCAATCCTAAAATTGCTACCGTAGCAAACAACGGAAAAGTTAAAGCAAAGAAAAAGGGCACATGCACAATATTTGTTTATGGACAAAATGGTGTGTCAAAGACAATAAAAATTTATGTGAAACCTTAACGTCCGGGTATAAAAATGGGGCTGTGGCACAACACAACTGTAGCCAAAGTAAACAGATTCTGCTGAAAATGCGCAAAAAGAGGACGTTCGCAGTGACGGCTAAATAGCCATTACTGCGACGTCCCCTTCAAAGAACAAAGAGTTCCGCTTGCGGAACTCTCGCGCCGAGCGCGGTCGCACCAGCGACACCTTCTTCTCGCGCGAGTGTGCATTCCCCAGAGGGTTTTTATTTGATAGGAAATGGCGTAATTTCCTATCAAATAAAAAAGAGTTTTGAAATACTAACGTACCTCAAAACCCTTTATTTATGCTGCGGATAACAAGACTTGAACTTGCATGAGCGTAATGCTCACTAGAACCTGAATCTAGCGCGTCTGCCAATTCCGCCATATCCGCTTACGAATATTGATTCTAACATACCGGTTCTAAAATT
>JALFIK010000152.1 GCA_022776205.1 Eubacterium sp. | reverse complement strand
GATTCTGGAAGCGGAAAACGGACAAGAAGGACTGGATATTTTGTGCGAGAATAAGGAGACGATAGCCCTTATTCTTCTGGATGTTATGATGCCGGTGATGGATGGGTATACTTTTTTGAACCGAATAAAAAAGGATGAAACCTTGGCGTTGATTCCAGTAATTGTGATGACTCAAAGTGAAAATGAAGAGGATGAGGCGGCTCCCCTGGTTCATGGGGCTATGGATTTTATTCAGAATGAAACAGCTCAGCCGGAAGATCAGTAGATAAAAGAGGATCACTTTTCAGTGGTTCTTATTTTAAAAAAATTAGCACTCACCTATTGACAGTGCTAATAATTAGTGTTATAGTACGAGTAGAACAAAGATAACACTTAATTACATCACAGGAGGTGTGGGTGTATGAATATTAATAAATTTACACAAAATTCTATTCAGGCAGTGAACAACTGCGAAAAACTTGCTTATGAATATGGCAATCAGGAGATTTCTCAGGAACATTTTCTGTATAGTCTTCTGACTTTGGATGACAGTTTGATTGGGAAGCTGATTGAAAAGATGAATATTTCTCTTGATACTGTAAAAAGCCGGATTCAGGAGATGATTAATAGTAAGCCGAAAGTATCCGGTGGTCAGGTCTATATCAGTGGCGATCTGAATAAAGTATTAGTCAATGCGGAAGATGAAGCCAAGGCAATGGGAGATGAATATATTTCCGTTGAACATCTCTTTCTGGCTATGCTAAAGTATCCATCAAAAGATATGAAGGAATTTTTTAAGAGTTTTGGAATTGACCGGAATGGATTTTTGCAAGCCCTGGCTAGCGTAAGGGGAAACCAAAGAGTAACAACTGATAATCCGGAAGCAACCTACGATACGCTGGAGAAGTATGGATATGATCTGGTTGAACGGGCAAAGCAGCAGAAGCTGGATCCGGTCATTGGCCGGGACAGTGAAATCCGAAATGTAATTCGGATTCTTTCCAGAAAGACAAAGAATAATCCGGTTCTGATCGGAGAACCTGGAGTTGGTAAGACAGCAGTTGTAGAAGGGCTGGCTCAGCGTATTGTAAGGGGCGATGTACCGGAAGGCCTGAAGGATAAAAAGCTTTTTGCTCTGGATATGGGTGCTTTGGTTGCAGGTGCCAAATATCGTGGAGAGTTTGAGGAACGTCTGAAAGCGGTTCTGGAAGAAGTGAAAGGCAGTGATGGACAGATTATTTTGTTCATTGATGAGCTTCATACGATTGTAGGAGCCGGAAAGACAGAAGGTTCTATGGATGCAGGCAATATGTTAAAACCAATGCTGGCAAGAGGCGAATTACATTGTATTGGCGCTACCACTTTGGATGAGTACCGGTTATATATAGAAAAAGATGCTGCACTGGAACGTCGATTCCAGCCGGTAACTGTAGATGAGCCTACGGTGGAGGATACGATTTCGATTCTTCGAGGTTTGAAAGACCGTTATGAAGTATATCATGGAGTAAAAATCGCAGACAGCGCTCTGGTAAGTGCGGCCGTTTTATCCAATCGTTATATTACGGACCGTTTTCTTCCGGATAAGGCTATTGATCTGGTAGATGAGGCCTGTGCCATGATCAAGACAGAACTGGATTCGCTTCCGGCAGAACTGGATGAAGTGCAGAGGAAAATTATGCAGCTCGAAATCGAGGAAGCGGCTTTAAAGAAAGAGACCGATCATTTAAGTGTGGAGAGACTTGAGAATCTGCAGAAAGAGCTGGCAGAGCTTCGAGAAGATTTCAAATCAAGAAAGGCTACCTGGGATCAGGAAAAGTCAGCGGTAGAACGTGTTTCCAGACTGAAAGAAGAGATTGAAAGCCTGAATAACGAAATTCAGATTGCCCAGCGTAATTATGATTTAAATAAGGCAGCAGAATTGCAGTATGGTAAATTGCCGGAACTTCAGAAGCAGCTGGCTCAGGAGGAAGAGATGGCAAAGAACCGGGATGCTTCCCTCGTTCATGAGTCTGTAACGGAGGATGAGATTGCAACGATCATCAGCCGGTGGACCGGTATACCTGTGGCTAAATTGACGGAAAGTGAAAGAAATAAGACATTAAATCTTGATAAGGAGCTTCATAAGCGCGTTATCGGACAGGACGAAGGAGTGGAGAAGGTTACAGAAGCCATTATCCGTTCCAAAGCGGGAATCAAAGATCCGACAAAACCGATTGGTTCCTTTATGTTCCTTGGACCTACCGGTGTCGGAAAAACAGAACTTGCCAAAGCACTGGCAGCCAGCCTGTTTGATAATGAGCAGAATATGGTTCGAATTGACATGAGTGAGTACATGGAGAAATATTCCGTTTCCCGTCTGATTGGAGCGCCTCCTGGATATGTGGGATACGAAGAAGGAGGACAGCTTACAGAAGCTGTCCGGAGGAAACCTTATTCTGTTGTATTATTTGATGAAATTGAAAAAGCCCATCCGGATGTATTTAATGTATTATTACAGGTTCTGGATGACGGTCATATCACAGATTCCCAGGGAAGAACCGTT
Source organism: Eubacterium sp. (assembly GCA_022776205.1). Taxonomy (GTDB): domain Bacteria; phylum Bacillota; class Clostridia; order Lachnospirales; family Lachnospiraceae; genus Anaerobutyricum. The sequence continues at coordinate 6,521 of JALFIK010000152.1, read as the reverse complement.
GATTTTAAAAATACGATTCTGATTATGACTTCAAATATCGGTTCTTCGTATCTTCTGGAGGGAATTGATGAAAACGGGAATATTAAACCGGAAGCAGATTCCATGGTCATGAATGACCTGAAAGCACATTTCCGTCCGGAATTTTTGAACCGTCTTGATGAGATCATCATGTTTAAGCCTCTGACGAAGGAAAATATAGGAGGTATTATAGATTTGCTTCTTGCAGATGTGAATAAACGTCTCGTTGATAAGGAACTGACAATTTGTCTTACAGATGCGGCGAAGGATTTTATTATTGAAAACGGTTATGAACCGGCTTACGGTGCCCGTCCGTTAAAGAGATATCTTACAAAACATGTGGATACTCTGGCAGCCAGAATGATCCTTTCCGGTGATGTTTATCCGCGGGATACGATATGGATTGATGAGAGAGGCGGAGAGCTTGTAGCATCCATTGAACATCAAAACAAAAATTAAATAATAATGGCATGAAAGAGGGAGATCATCTTGAATGATCTCCCTCTTTAAAGTTCATGATTAATCATGTAATAATAGACATTTGCAAGAAATTGTGAATTTGTAGGAATCCCTTTATCTGCACGAATGCTCCAGCCGAAAATATCTTCGATTAGATCCAGATTGCCCCGGGTAAATCCAATGGAAATGGCGGTTCGTATATTTCTTTCTACCCGATGAGGAGTACTGGAGCATTTTTTTGCAATGTCAACATAAAGCCATTTTGTAATGTTTTGTAAATACTCCGGATTCATTGCAATCAGTTCCATGGCAGTTACAATATATGAAAAACCGAGAGTATTTGCTGGAATTCCGATCTGAAGAAGGAGTTTTTGTACGCCTGTCGTATCGATTCGAAAGACCTTTTTAAAATCACGGTCATTTCCAACGGTAAAAATAATGACTTTTTCATGTTCATCCATATTGTTAACGAATTCCCATAAATCGTCCTTTACATGAAAAATACCTGCGAAATTAACTGTAACATCATTCATCTTTTTTGCCCCTTTCCGTTCTGATATCATATAACATTTTAATACGAATATTGACAGAATAAAATATTAGTAATAACATTATATTAAAATAAATACTATAATTTCATGTCATTGTAGACATAAAGGAAAAGGAAGAGGGGAATTGTATGATATGGAATAGAATGTATGAACTAATGGCAGAGAGAAATATGTCAATACAGGATTTGTCAGATGCTTCCGGCATTCCCCTGGAGACGTTACGAAACATTTATTACAAAAAAGTAAAAGATCCCAAAGTTTCCACAATTTTTCGACTCGCGCAGACCTTTGGAGTCTCCATGGATAATCTGCTGGGAGATGAAAAATATGCGAAATATGATGCGGATGAAGTGGAAGTAATTCGAAATTACCGAAGTTGCGGACATCACGGGAAATCGATTATCAAGCTTGTGTCGAGGTTTGAAAGTACAGCGGCAAAAAAAGAGAGGGAAGGGGAAAGCAAGCACAGAATTCCATGCCTGATTCCTGTCGGGAAAGTGGATGATGGAATTTATTATAATACATGTAATGTTGTGGATGAGTATACGAATATAGAGGCAGCCTATCTGTCCATAGAAATCACTTCAAATTATTTTGCCCCTGCCTATTGTATGGGGGATCACATTCTGATTGAAAATCGTTTCCCGGAGGAAGGAGAACGGGCAGTGTTTACAGATGGAATCAGGGCATATTTTCGATTGTTTGAAAGAGATGGAGACAAATATATTCTAAAATGTTTAAATGGACGGGGAAAGGATATTTTTCTTAACCGTATGGATGAGATGGATTGTATCGGAACCTGTATCAGTGTGGTCAGGAAATAAAAAGCAAAAGCATGGGATGGTCCTTTGCCGGCTATCCCATGCTTTTTGTCTTCGTTTATAAAAAGTGTCTGGTCTTTCTTGTTTTAGTATTAATCGGTCAGTGCGTCTTCTTTTCCGTCTTCAAATTTTTCGTAACGGTTTACTGCACTGATTAAAGCTTTTACCGATGCATTGATAATATCGTCATCGATTCCCACACCCCAGTAAGTACTTCCGTCGTCACCGTCGATTGCTACATAAGCACATGCCTGGGAATTGGAACCGTCTTTCAAGGCATGTTCTTCGTAAGTGGAAATGGTATATTCAATGTTGGAATGTTTCTTAAGTGCGTTACTTACCGCATCGAGACGTCCATTTCCATGTCCGTGGTAAATTTTGTGAATCCCGTTTTTATTAAGAATCAATTCGGTCTTGATTCCGTCTTCCTGTTTGAAGTGTACTTCTAACAGTTCGATCGGATCGGAGATGTTAACGTATTTATTTGTAAATACATCAAGGACTTCTTCCGGCTGTAATTCTTTATGCGCATGATCGGAAACCCCTTTGACAGAGTAGCCGACTTCTTCACGCATCTGAACCGGAATACGAATTCCGTAAGTTTTTTCAAGTAAGAAGCCAATGCCGCCCTTGCCGGACTGGCTGTTAATACGGATAACGTCTGCATCGTATTCTCTTCCTAAATCTTTCGGATCAATGGCAAGATAAGGAACCGTCCATTTGTCACAATCGTGAGTTTCTCTCCATACCATACCTTTGGCAATGGCATCCTGGTGGGAGCCGGAGAAAGCAGCAAATACAAGCTGTCCGGCATATGGCTGTCTTTCGTAGACATGCATTCTTGTGACTTTTTCATAGGTCTTTACGATAGAAGGCAGATCAGTAAAATCAAGACCAGGCTCTACCCCATGTGCGTACATATTTAAAGCTAATGTGACGATATCCACATTTCCGGTACGCTCTCCGTTTCCAAACAGGGTACCTTCCACACGGTCGGCACCGGCTAAAACAGCAAGTTCAGTATCAGCAACACCGGTACCCCGGTCATTGTGTGGGTGAACGGATAAAATAACATGATCTCTGTATTTCAGATTTTCGCTCATGAATTCAATCTGGCTTGCGTACACATGCGGCATGGAGTGGGAAACGGTTGCCGGAAGATTAATGATAACCGGACAATCTTTTCCTGGTTTCCAGACATCAAGGACAGCATTACAAATTTCAAGGGCGAAATCCATCTCTGTTCCGGTAAAGCTTTCCGGAGAGTATTCAAAACGATATTTCGCACCATGTTCTTCCATCAGACGCTGTAGCAGTTCGGCACCTTCTACTGCGATCTTAATAATATCTTTCTTATCTTTTTTAAATACTTCTTCTCTCTGTGCTACAGAAGTAGAATTATAAAGATGAACGATGACATTTTTTGCCCCATCGATCGCTTCAAATGTTTTTTTAATAATATGTTCCCTTGCCTGGGTAAGAACCTGGATGGTGACATCGTCCGGAATCAGGTCCTGTTCGATTAAAGTACGGCAAAACTCATATTCTGTCTCAGATGCAGCAGGAAACCCAACTTCAATTTCCTTAAAACCGATTTTGACAAGTAATTTAAAAAATTCAATCTTTTCTTCCAGACTCATGGGAATGATCAGCGCCTGATTACCGTCACGAAGGTCAACAGAGCACCAGGTCGGCGGCTGCTCGATATGATCTTTCTCCACCCATTTTGTGTGTTTGCCCGGAGCCGGGAAATACATCGGTTTGTACTTTTCTGCATGTTTCATAATAAAAAAACCTCCTTAATTATCCTTTGTTTCAAAACGACATAAAAAAAACCCCGTGTCTTCCATTTACGAAAGAGACGGAGAAAAACCCGCGGTACCACTCTTATTCATATCTTTTCTTTGTCAGTATAAAAAGATATGCACTCATCATAGATACGGACTTTATAAAAAGTCTTATATCCTCCTGCTGTAACGGTCAGGTTTCCGGCGCTGCCTACTGCAGAAAACTGCGGTTCAACAGGCTGCTCGGAGGCGAGTTCAAATCATGTCCACTACTGCTTCACACCGGCCAGCAGTTCTCTGAATGCTTCCATCATTTTACTATTCCTCTTCATTGCATTTATGTAGGTCTAATTTATCATGAAAATAAAAAGATGTCAAACAATTTTTATTATAAAGTTTTGTAAAAAGTAGAGGGACTTTTATTGACAACACAATCAACCATGGGGTAAATTTGTTACTATAGCTTACGGAGAGGATGAAAACAGAGCATGAATAAAGAGACAAAAGAGCTTGATATAAATATTAAAATATTTTTTCAGAATTTAAAGCTTACGGAAGTACGGTATGGAAAGAGGATTTTATTTAATTTAAAGACCTGTGCGATCTGGTTGTTTATGGCGTTGATTACCGGTCTGTCTGTGGGTGCATTCAGCAGCTGTTTTGCTTATTGCCTGAAAAAGGTGACACAGATCCGGATGGTCTGTCCCCGTCTTCTTTATCTGCTTCCGGCTGGTGGTGTGATGATTGTTTTCCTTTATCATATATGCGGTGTATGGAAAGATAAGGGAACGAATGCTCTTTTAAATGCGGTTCATGGACACAATCAGGATGTGCCGTTTCTTATGGCACCTCTCATTTTTGTGGCAACGCTGATCACCCATTTGTTTGGAGGATCGGCAGGTCGTGAAGGTGCGGCACTCCAGATGGGAGGAAGTCTTGGAAATTCCATTGGAAAACTCTTTCATTTCGAGGAAGGAGACCGGAAGATTCTTGTGATGGCGGGGATGAGTGCAGCCTTTTCCGCTGTGTTCGGAACCCCCCTTGCGGCTGCGATTTTCCCTATGGAAATGATCAGTGTGGGCATCATGCAGTATGCTGCTTTGGTACCCTGTGTTTTTTCGGCCATCGTTGCCAATCGTTTTGCCGTAAATATGGGGATTAATCCGGAGGCATTTTCTATTAAGAATATACCGGAAGTTACCTTTATCAATGGAGGAAAGATTGTTATCCTGGGCATATTATGTGCGGGCATCAGTGTATTATTCTGTCTGCTTTTAAAAGGGGCCGGAAAATTTTATTTTGAAAAATTTAAGAATTCTTATGTACGTGTGATCGTGGGCGGCTTTCTTGTAATCGGGCTTACCCTTTTGATCGGTAACAGGGATTATAACGGTGCAGGAACGGAGATGATTGCCCGGGCAATGGAGGGGGATGTCCCATATTATGCCTTTTTTCTGAAAATGGTTCTTACGGCACTTACCCTGGCGGCGGGATATAAAGGAGGGGAAATTGTCCCTGCGTTCTTTACGGGAGCAACCTTTGGCTGTATGTTCGGACATCTTGCCGGAATCTCTCCGTCTCTTTGCGCGGCTGCGGGGATGCTTGCAGTGTTCTGTGGGGTTACAAATTGCCCGATTGCTTCCATGCTGATTGGTTTTGAACTTTTTGGTTTCGAAGGAGTTGCCTACCTTCTGATTGCCATTTCCATCAGTTATATGTTATCCGGATACCGGGGACTTTATAAGGAACAGATAATTGTGTACTCCAAATATCATCCGAAATACATCAATCGTCAGTCCGGCGATGAGAGTTTTGAAGGGGAGGATTATGAGGAGTAATCTTTGGTATAATATGTATATAGAGAAGTAATTAATCAAATTTTGTTGTGTAAAGTGACAAAAAAACAAAAAATAGTATAGATTTTTATGCTACAATTGTGATATTATTGTAATAAATAGTATGATTTTAATAACTATTTTGCTTTTTACTTTTAGTACAAGGAGGAAAAACTATGAAAATTGAAAAACGTATTACAGCAACGATACTAAGTTTGTGTCTGCTTATGGGTTTGGTTTTCGTTCCAGTTCGGGCACAGGAAGTCGATGGTTCAGGGCATAGAGGAGATGCCTGTAACAATGGAATTACAACAGTGAAGACACCGGTGTCCAAGGAAAAATCAGGACTTTTATGGGCAAATTGTCTCGGTAATCCATCTTTCTGGGAATATCCAGGCCCACCTACAATTGCAAATGAATACATTTATACATACTGTACAAATAAAATTTATAAACTCGATAAATTAACTGGTGAGATTTTAGAAGAAAAAGAAATGGCAGGGTCCAAAGCTTTTGGTGGTGCCTGGGGTAGTACCTATTTTCCATTAACCTATGGAGATGGGAAAATATTTGCGGCCCTTGAAGGAGGAAGAATTCAGGCATTTGATGCAGACACTCTTGAATCCTTATGGGTGTATACCGATGAATCGGCTAATGATAAAACATATGCAAGCAGTCCTCTTGTTTACGAGGATAGGAAAGTCTATGTCGGTTTTGATGCACCAAACGGAGCCCCTTTCGTCTGTGTTTCTTCTGAAGATGGAACACTCGTGTGGAATACAACAGAGGACGGTTCATTTAACTGGGATGGCGCAGCAATTGTTGGAAATTATGTGATTTATGCGAATTCACTTGGAAATGTGATCTGTAGAAATAAAATAAACGGAGAATCTGTTGATAAGTTGGAGATAAACTTTGGAGAAATTAAGACAAGTGTATGTTATGACAATGGTAAAATATATTGTATGACAGGTAGAGCAGTTTTGGTAGTTGCAGATTTTGATGAGAGTAGTGGAAAATTCAGTAATCTTAAAACAATTAACTGCTCTA
>JALFIK010000145.1 GCA_022776205.1 Eubacterium sp. | reverse complement strand
GACAGGAAACAGACCTTTTTTCGGCATTGTGACCAGATCAAGTACCGTTTTGTGCTCTGTGTCCTCCGTGGCACTGATCACGCCGGCGGGCTTATTTAGCATAAGATAACATGCCGCCTGGCAGGAAAGTCTTTGCCCGTCCAGGTACACATTTTCTTCCGGCATCACTTTATAAGCAGGATCTTTTATTAGCCTGTCTTCCACATGGACAAGTCCTTTTTTTATTTTCTCTCTTGCCTGACTCCGGCTTACCTCCAGCGCAGAAGTTAGGAATTTGTCCAGACGTATCTTTTCCTTCCCTGCTTTCATTTATTTCCTTCTTTCTGTTTTTTCTTTCACAGTATACTACATTTTACGCCAGCCCGGGTTATATTTATTCTTGATTTTTCCCCGGCTGCACTTTCCCCAGCCAAGGGGAAATTCATCCACACAGATGAGCACCCAGCCCTCTTTTGTTTCTTCTCCTGCCTCAATCGTCTCTCCCCGCAGATATTTATCCACCCGAATATCTTTCGGAGAAAAAGAAAGAACATTTTTACAGGCCGAAACGCAAAGAGCCATGGCCAGAGCCTGGGAAGGCTCGAATCGTTTTTTCCTGCAATCTCCAAGATAGAGACCGGAACGAATAACCCGAAGTCCTTTAAAATCCGGGCAGTCTTCCGGCAGAAGACAGGCTTTCTCTTTTATAAAGAAAAGACGGTCCCTCCAGTTTCCCTCCTTCCAGATTCCATTCTCCTGAAAAAATTTCTCCATCTCTTCCGGAATTTCCCCTGAAAAATTTTCTATCTGTCCGCAGCTCTCTGCTCCCGGTTCTCCTTTCCTGCAAAACAGGGCGGCAAAATGCCCCTCTCCTTTTAATTTATGCGGCCAGAATCTCCGGCAAGACTCCAGTTTCTGATTATTTCTGCAGGCAAGATCCGGCCGCCCCTTTTCCACTCCATTGATATCCGGTAAAGGCATCAGAGTGAATTCCGGACAGGTATCAAGAAAATACTCCACAGACTGCTCGTCTTCCTCCCCGGAAAATGTACAGGTGGAATATAAAAGATAACCACCCGGTTTCACCATTTTCGCCGCACACAAAAGAATGTCTTTCTGAAGGCGACTGTATCTGCCCACTTCTTTGGCAGACCAGCTTTTTGCCATCGAGGGATCCCTGCGAAACATCCCCTCCCCGGAACAGGGTGCATCCACAAGCACTTTGTCAAAATACCCGGGAAATCTGTCTGCCAGTTTCTCTGGTGTCTCACAGGTAATCAGAGAATTGGTAATTCCAGCCATCTCCATATTTTTTAACAATGCCTTACAGCGCGATGCACTGATATCATTCGCTAGAAGAAAGCCTGTTCCCTGAAGTTTTGCTCCCAATGCCGTAGACTTTCCTCCCGGTGCCGCACAAAGATCAAGCACCCTGTCTCCCGGCTTCACCGGCAGAAAAACTGCAGGAGCCATGGCACTCGGTTCCTGGAGATAATATACCCCTCCATAATAATATGGATGGGCAGACAGTCGGTCTTCTCCATCATAATAAAATCCCTCTTCACACCAGGGCACCTGCTCTTTTAAAAGGAACCGGCGGATAAAATCCGCCGGTTCTGTTTTTAATCGGTTCACCCGGAGTGTCTGTCCATAATTCTTTCCAAAACTGTCAATATATGTCTCGTATTCATCCTGCAGAATTTCCTTCATTCTGCACCGGTAATCTTCCGGTAAATTCATCTCTTTTCCTCCTGCATAAAAACCCTGTATGCTACGACAGGCTCTGGGCCCGGTACCCTTCTGAAATAATATCCAGCTGTCTTGCAAAATGCCGGAGCTGTACCATGTCATCTAATATATATACTTTATAAAATTCATCCTGAATCTTCGTCACTTCCGTCTGGTTGGCAACCTTATACAGGTTCTGGATATTATTGAGGATATCCTTTACCAGCGTTTCCTTTTTTCTGTGGGAATTCTGAGCATCCATGATCTCGTCTCTCACATCCGACATCTCATGGTCGATCTCCTGAATTGCCTCAGAAGCATGAATCAGCTTCTTCTGAATATATTCCGGAATATTCTCCTTATATTTATACTGTAAGGAGTGCTCAATCGTTGCCCAGAAATTCATGGCCATGGTTCGAATCTGAATCTCCGCACTCAGTTCTTTCGGGCCGTGAATCGTATTGACCGTATATAGAATAATCATATGATAGCTGCGGTATCCACTGGTTTTTACATGACTGACATAATCCTTCTCACACTTCACTTTCATATCCGTACGTTTCTTAATAAGATTCACTACCCGGTCGATATCTTCCACAAACTGGCATATAATACGGATTCCTGCCAGATCTTCAATCTTATTTTCGATATCATTCATCGACACATTCTTTCTCTGCATCTTATCCAGAATACTGTCAATGCTCTTTACTCTTCCCACGACAGACTCGATTGGTGAATACAATCCCTGATTCCGATGTTCCTCAATAATATGAGTAAACTTCACAACAAGCTCATCCACCGCCAGCTGGTATGGATCAAGCAGTTCTCTCCAAAGTTGTATCTCCATATAGTCACCCCCAAATACTTCCTTTTTATATGACAAAAAAACAAAAAACATCCTCCTGTCAGATAAAAAGTCCCCGTCTTTTCTCATATATTATAATGAATCTGCCTCAGGTGCAAGGTTCATCTTTCTTAAGATTTTCACCCAGTGCAGCATTCACAGCCAGGCGGTCACAGCACTCATTTTCCGCATGCCCTGCATGCCCTTTTACCCAGTGGAAAGTAACCTGATGGGGCTCCATCGCCCGAAGAAGACGTTTCCACAAATCGGCATTCTTTACATCTTCTTTCTTATTTCTCTTCCATCCTTTCTTCACCCATCCGTCGATCCAGTGCTCTGTAAAAGCCTTCACAAGATATTGTGAATCGGAATACAGCTCTACCTCACATGGGCGGATCAGTGCTTCGAGTCCGGCGATTGCCGCCATCAGCTCCATCCGGTTGTTCGTTGTCCTTTCATATCCGGCTGACAGTTCCCTTCGGTGCTGTCTGCCGAAAGAATCTGTGTATAACAGCACGGTCCCATAACCTCCCGGTCCGGGATTCCCCCGGGCAGAACCATCTGTATATATGATTACTCTCAAAATATCCTCCTTATATTATACCATTTTTTTCCAAAAGTTCAATACTTTTTTGCATCACCGGAACATCCCATCCTCTGCGCCACAAAAAAGCTCTGTTGTCGCAGCAAATACGATGCAGAGCCTTTCGGATTATATATCATATTAAATGATAATGCAAATCAAACCGCCACTACTTTCATTCACGATTTTTTCCATGGCATTTTGTAATTTCTCCTGACTGTCCTCATTGATTCTCGTAACTTTGCTCGATATTCCGTCATCAACCAGCTGTTCTAATGTCTTTCCGAAAATATTTACATTCCATATTTTCTCCGGCTCTCCTCCTGCCTGCTCTTTGATGTATGTGATCAGATCTTCTGCTTGCAGCTGTGTTCCGACAATCGGTGCGATTTCTGTTGTCAGATTTGCACGGATCAAATGGATGGACGGTGCCTGCGCCCGGATTTTAACACCATATTTTCCACCATGTTTTACAACTTCCGGTTCGGACAGGGTGATTTCCGACAAGACCGGTTTCATCACTCCGTATCCCCTCTGTCTGGCATCGGATAATGCCTGGGATACCTCCTCAAATTCTTTCTTCTTTCCGGCCAGTTCTTTCATGAGCCGAATCAGATGATACTCACTCCGGATCGGAAGTCCCGTAAGATCGGATAGTATTTCATAATAATAGGAATCCCGAATCTGAATTTTTATATCCACCTCTCCCGTGTCCATATGTATCTTCTCGATTTTCCCGGATGATATGTATTCATTTTCCGGCACAGCCTTCTGATACAAATCTTTCATCTTTCTTTTTTCTGCCATAAATTCTCTCACAAGATCAAGAATGGACTTCTTCATCCAGTGATCATCCCGCAGGGTCTCCACCCATTTCGGAAGGTAAAATCCAACCGAAGAAAGCGGAAATTCCAGAAGAACATTTTTGAGAATTTCCAGAATATCTTCCTGGCGCAGCTGGTCACAATTCACCGGCATTACCGTAGTCTTATACTCCTGGGTCAGCTTTTTTGCCAGTGTCTGGGTAGATCTGGAATATGGCCGTTCACTGTTTAATAGAATAACAAACGGTTTTCCGATTGCCGTAAGTTCCTCCACCGTCCTCTTTTCCGCCTCCACATAGGAATCTCTCGGAATCTCACCGAAAGATCCGTCCGCTGTCACGATAATTCCAATGGTAGAATGATCCCGGATTACTTTTCTCGTGCCATATTCCGCAGCTTTTGAAAATGGAACTTCATAATCAAACCACGGAGTCTTTACCAGCCTTTCCTGTCCGTTTTCCATATGACCCTGTGCCTGCTCAATTAAAAAGCCCACACAGTCGATGAGACGCACCTTAATTTTCATATCTTCCACCGCAAGTTCCGCTGCTTCTTTCGGAATAAACTTCGGTTCTGTTGTCATCACTGTTTTTCCCGTCCCACTCTGAGGCAGTTCATCCATTGCCCGTTTTCTCTCATTTTCATCCCGGATTTCCGGAAGCACCATAAGTTCCATAAATCGTTTGATAAAGGTTGATTTTCCACTGCGGACCGGACCTACCACCCCCAGATAGATCTCCCCTTTTGTTCTGGCAAAAATATCCTGATATATATTCTGTTTTTCCATGAAAAATCCCTCCCCAATACTAGTTCAGTATATGCCGGGAGAAGGAAAAATAGACTAATTATTCTTCTGAAAAAAAAGCTTTCAATAATGCACATAAACTTTCATAATCAGACAAGGCCATCGTTTCTCTGGCAGAATGCATGGCAAGCATTGGTACTCCGATGTCACAGCCCCTCATCGGCAGTCTCGATCCGATCATCGGACCCAGGGTCATTCCTCCGCGGATTGTATTTCTGTCATTGATTTCCTGGAGGGCAATTCCATGTTTTTGAGCCAGTCCGGTGAGAATCCCTTTCATATAGCAGTCCGTTGCGTATTTCTGGGTTCCGCTCACCTTCACTGCCACTCCATTTCCCAGATAGGCCCTCGTCGTCGTATCGCAACGGTCCGGATAATTCGGATGGGCTCCGTGTGCTCCGTCAACAGACAGATATAAACTTTTTGCAATACTTGCCCGGGTCATCTCCCCGCTGCATCCCAATCCGGAATAAATCTGACAGAGTACATCTTTTAACAGGGAAGAGTCTGCCCCCGATTTTGTGAGGCTCCCCACCTCTTCATGATCAAACAGTCCGATCAGGTTCACCCCGTTGTCCCGCTCTGCCTGTACGATTGCCGAAAGCAGTGCACTTACAGATATCAGGTTATCAAGCCGGGGTGCAGACAAGATTTCTTTCCGGATACCACAGATTTCCGGCTGATCAGAATTATAAAGATTCAGGTCAAAACCTAATATTTCAGATTTTTCCACCTGAAGTTCCGAGGCAAGAAACTGTTCCAATTCATTCTCATTCCATTCAGATCCTGCAATTCCTGTTATCGGCATCAGTTCCCTCTGCCGGTCAATTTTCCATCCACTGTTTGCATCTGTCTGCATATGGATGGCAATTCCCGGAATAATAGCGATCGGCCTATTGCTGTCATACTCCCGCTCTTTGGGACAGAAAGGATTGTCTCCTTTGAGTATAACCGTCCCTGCCATGGCAAGGGGGCGGTCAAACCAGGTATGATCCATCATCCCCCCGTATACTTCCACATTTAGCTGCGAACAGTTCATGTTTTTAAAAGCCGGTTTCCCCTTTATTTTAAAGCAGGGCTGATCCACATGGGCAAAAGCCATTCTTGCCGCCTGAATTCTTGCTTTTGCTTTCCCAATTGTAAAAGCAAACAGCACATCGGGAAAAGGAGAAAGAAAATACCTTCCCTCTTCCCTTGCCACAAACAATGTATCATAATACAGTTCCTCGAATCCCTGTTCCCTCAAATATTCTTTTGCGAAAGAAACCACTCTGACCGGAGCGGTTCCCCTGCACAAACATTCCTTTAACAGATTCATTTTATGCTCCTTTTCAAAAAAAATAATTTATGCTACTATTGATTTATCATCAAATCTACACTACTTACAGGAGGATTTTCCATGCTTTCCATGAATATTTCTGACACCCGTTCTTTTATGAATCATCTGCTCAGCCAGGACACTTTTGATCATTTTTACCTGATTGAGGCTTCCATAAAAATGGGAGTGACCTATCACATTGAAGGCCGCCTGAATAAGGCATTTTATGATACAGACACAGAAAAAAAGCTCAACCGGGATTTCTGCTACTGGAAAGAAATAAGAAGCCGTATCTTCGATATTATCAAAGGAAAACGACTTCCTCTCTCCTGTAAAATAATTTTAGGCCTTCCTTCTTCCTCTCTTTCTTCCCTGATCGAGCACAGCAGATGTTCCTTTACTCCGGAAGATATTGAAGGGGCTTTCCTCAACATTTTGTACGATCCCCAAAATTTACTTGTAACAACGGGCATTTCCTACCGCATTTTCTCTCCGGACAAAACTCTCGAATATGCTTTCGACGATCATATCGCCCGTTTTTTAAAAGGAAAATTAATTTAGAAGTTCCATTGCCTTCTTCAGCTGGACATCTTTTTCTTCCTTTTTTTGTGCTTCTTTCCACTGTTCTTCCGATATCTCTACATTGATATCTGGAGTAATTCCCTTTTTGTGAATGTCATTTCCGTTTGGTGTATAATATTTTGATATGGTGAATTTAAAAGCAGATCCATCCGGCAGGGGGAAAATATTTTGTACAATTCCCTTTCCAAAGGTTTTCATTCCCACCACAGTCGCTTTCCCATAATCCTTTAGACACCCCGTCATAATTTCAGAAGCACTCGCCGTATTTTCATTGACAAGGATCACGATGGGAAGATCCAGAGTTTGATCAGATTTACTATTATATTCCGTTTTCTTTCCGGCCTTGTCCTTTGTGTAAACGATTACCTTCCCTTTCGGAATTATGCGGGACACCATATTGATACAGCTGTCAAGCAGGCCACCACCGTTATCGCGAAGGTCAATGATGAGGCCTTTCATTCCCTGCCCGGACAATTCATTAACCGCTTTTTCAAATTGATCATCTGTATTGTCCAGAAACTGGGATACCATAATATAACCGATTTTATTCTCTTTCATCTCGGACTCTACCGTATCAAGTTTCACAGAGGATTTCTTCACATCATAATCTTTCGTTTTCCCCTCCCGGTAAATCGTCAAAATTGCATTTTTCTTATCCTTCCTCTTAATCTCCGACACGACCTCCTGTAATTCCATCCCCGCCGTGTTTTTTTTATTAACGGCAATAATCATATCCCCTGTCTTAATTCCCGCATTATAGGCAGGGGCTCCCTTAAAGACAGAAACAATTTCCGCATATCCTGTCTCCGTATCTTTCACGATTGACACACCGATTCCATCATAGCTCCCGGAATCCTCATCAAGCAGCTGTTTGTACTCTTCTTTCGTATAATAGGCAGCATAGGGATCTTCCAGACCATTTGCAAATCCCTTATAAATATCTTCCTCCATCTTTTCAGAATCAATTTTGTTCAGATAAAAATTTCCTGCATAAGCCTCTAAAATATTCAGTTTCCGGATGACGTTTCCATTGTCGATGCCTGTTCCGAATCCTGTGGAAATCACACTGTGCCTTCCTGCGTAAAAACTGCCCCCTGCCACGGCAAACAGGAGAACAAAAATCAGCAGTACTTTCAGACAACCTCTTTTTTTTCTGTTTTTTTTCTGTTTTCCTTCCATTTTTCACCTTTCTGTTCCAATATTTAAGAATCGAAAAACCTTCTGCTGAGCGGTGCAGCAGAAGGCTTCTTTCTTAATATTCAATACTTTCCATGTATTTCATATATTTCACTACCATAAGAGCAATCTTAAATGTAATTGCGTCCTCAAACACCCGAAGGTCAAGACCCGTACTCTTCTGAAGCTTGTCAAGACGGTAAACCAGAGTGTTTCTGTGAATGTACAGCTGTCTTGACGTTTCGGAGACATTCAGATTATTCTCAAAGAATTTATTGATCGTCTGAAGGGTCTCCTCATCAAACTCATCCGGAGAACGTCCATCAAAAATTTCTTTAATAAACATCTTACAAAGCGGAAGTGGCAACTGATAAATCAGCCGGCCGATTCCAAGTCTGCTGTAAGCAACCACATTCTTATCGGGATAAAAAATCTTGCCCACATCCATGGCCATGCTCGCCTCTTTATAAGAACGGGATACCTCCTTTATCTCATTGACAATCGTACCGAAAGCTACATGTACTCTTGTCATGGCTTCATTGTTGAGCATGTCAACAATTACCTGGGCTGTCTTCGTCAGCTCATCATATCCCTCGCCGTTCTTCACTTCTTTCACAAGGATGATATTCTTCTCATCTACCGCCGTAATAAAATCCCCTGTCTTTGCCGAGAAAATGTTTCGTACGGTTTCAAATGCGTTATTATCTCTGTCATCCTTCGTCTCAATAATAAAGACACATCTTCGCACATCCGTCTCGATATGAAGTTTCTTTGCCCGATTATAGATATCCACAAGAAGCAAGTTATCCAAAAGAAGATTCTTAATAAAATTATCTTTATCAAATCTCTCCTTATAGGCCACGAGAAGATTCTGAATCTGAAAAGCAGCCATTTTGCCTACCATGTAAACATCATCTGTCTCGCCTTTCACCAAAATGATATATTCCAGCTGATTCTCATCGAAAACCTTAAAGAACTGGTACCCCTGTAAAGCCTGACTTTCTGCCAGAGACTCTGCAAATACAAGCACTGCTTCTTTATACTCTTCCACCGCATCTAAGGTTGAGGCAAGCGGTTTCCCCTCTGTATCCATGACGCAAAGATCAATTCTTGTGATTGCCTTTATGCCATCTATGGTATCCTGCAAAATCTGATTTGAAATCATCGTATCACTCCTGTCTTTCCCTCATTGCATCTTTTCACGCTCGTGCAACACTTTATTTTCTATTTTAATACAAAAGTGACAAAAATAAAAGAGGAAATATGTAAAAAACTACTTCCTCTTGTGTAAAATTATTATTTTTTTTACTTTATTATGTGTAATTTCTACAAATAAAATTATAGTTTATAAAAAAATAACCAAAAATAAATTTTTGCTCTTTCTAATAAAACAGACGTTACTTTTATTCCTTCTCACTATCTTGCTTTTCCGTTTCACTGTCCTGTTCAATCACCTCATTTTTCACTTTCTTCTTAAAAAGCGAGCCGGCAATTGTATTTCTGATCTTCTCTTCCCCCTTAAACCAGTGATAAATTCCGCTCAGATGGAGTGCTTCTATCCATGACGGAATTTCTTCCGTCTCTTTCCGGATCAGCGGCTGAATGGATTCAATCAGAATGCAGAGTCTCGTATTCATCATGGCAGCATGTTTTTCCATAAACTTAATCTGGTGTTCTGCTGGGAGGCATACAAAGACAATATCCGGGATACAGGCATTGATTTCGTTTACCACCCGGTCAGCTTCCCCTTTTGTTTCTTTCAGAAGAACTCCGCCCTGGAACTGTATATTTTTGTAAGAATCTCTGATGTATTCCTCCATTGATGTTAAACGCTCCGGCTGTCCCGTAATTGCATAGATACTGCACCGGTCCCTGTTAAGACGGGAGAGCAGTCGTTTCAGATAATTATCTGCAAACTCACCAATTCCTTCCATGGTTTTCCCCGTCTCATGCTGATTGCGGGCTGCCATCTCAATATGCTGGTCTCCGGGCAGAATCAGCTGACAAGAGCGTACATATTCTGCTGCCTCTTCCTCATTCTGACAGAGAAGGGAGGCAACGGCCGATAAAAAGCAAATCACGCAAACTCCCTTAGAACGCAACAATTCCATTGAGATATTGACCGCCTTGTCCACCCTCATAACAGAGACATCTATGCCAAGTACATTTATTTTCCTGGGAGAACGATCTCTCATATGAATAGTTCCTTTCTCCGATTATTATTCTGAATCGGTATCAAAACTGTAACTGTCCGAATCTTCTTCCTCTTTTTCATCAGCCTCACTATCTCCGTCATCAGAAAAAGCAGATGTCTGGTGATCCGGAATCCGGGTACTATCTGTTCCTATAAAAATCTGGATATCCCCACCGGTGGAAATCTCATCAACCCGGTTAATCTCTGCATCCGGGAAATAGGTGAAAAGATCCTCACCCATTCCCTCTTTTGTCACGTTGATTCTCGTGCGGGAAAGAGGGCCTTCTTCCTGATAAGAATCAACAAGACTAATCTGATATCCCTCTTCTTCCATGAACGATTCCCATTTTGTGGCAAGACCGGAAACATAAGCTGCATTATAAATCTCAATGGAACAGTGTTTCGAATCTTCTTCTCCTGTCCCGCTCTCATTTTCACCGGAAGATGCCTTACGGGATTCTTCCTCTGCTTTATCCTTCTTATAGGCATCGGACTGTTTTGCAAGGGTGACTGCCTGCAGTTTAACCTTCTGCGTATCGAGAGTAAATAATCCTCCTGACTCACTTCCCTGCATAATACGTACAGTACAGCTCTCGGGTGACAATTTCTTCACCATTGTCTTCGTATCCGTCATCCCGGCTTTCTTATTCGAAGATACCAGACTATCATATTTTTTTGCAATACTCGATTTTTTATTCTTTGAAAACAGCTTTTCCAGATAAGACTCCAGATATACAGAAGTTCTTTCCAGGCGGTCCGACTCTTCTGTATCACTTCCGTCACGATATGTCATCAATGCATAAGCAGCCTTTCCGTCAAAAAGAACATCTCCCTTTTCCAGAGATTTCAACACCTGGTTTTCGTTTCGGAAAGAAATGGTATAATCAAGGTGATACGGTACTTTTCCGGCTGCATTCAGCAGTTTTAAAAAATTCTCTTTATTGATCACATCATACCCTGAAATTGTTATCCCACTGATATCTTCCATGATCTTAACCGCCATCTTATACTGCTCATCTCCGAAGCTCCGGAAAATCTCCGCCATATTTAACGATGATCCGGTAACATCAATTGTCCTTCGAATTTCTTTTAACAGGCTGTTTCCCACTGTTACCTGTGCATCGGCAGGAATCAGCAGAATATCCATGGCATCGGTCTTTTTATTATACATCAGTAAAGACATATACTCTTTCTGCGTTGTTTCGTCCTGCAAAAAGACAAGCCTGTTTTCCAGATTCTTATTGTCAACCTCCGGTGTTTCTTCCCCGGATGTAGTCTTTTCACTGTAACCGGCCTGTGCTTCCTGTTGAATTGTTTTTCTCAAATCTGCGAACTTTCCTGTCAGATAATAGGTCACGCCCTCAAAAGAACCGACCGCAATCGCAGCCATGAGAACAATTACGACACATACTCTGAGAAGAAAGGAAACTATTCTTTTTATAATACCCGGCTTCTTCATCATAGCCCTCCTGTTGTATTTTATCTGTTAAGTATAACAAAGTTCTTTTTTTATTGCAAGTTTTCTCCCAGATTCTATCAATATGTATAAAATTTATGAATTCTATGTGGCATACCGGTCAAAAAATATGTATAATATTTATCAAAATATACACGAAATATCATTCAGGAGGAATAAATATGAAGACTGCAGTCATCACCGGAGCAACCAGGGGTATTGGTCTCGCCCTTGCCAGGCTTTATGCCAAGAAAGGATATCGACTCGTCATTAACGCAGGACATAATAAAGAGACTCTAGATTCTGTCGCAAAAGAGCTTGGTAAAATTACGGATATTATTCCATGTTTTGGATCCATTTCTCTGGAAGATACCGCCCGGGAAATAACACAGACGGCTCTTAATTCTTTCGGAAAAATCGATCTTCTCATCAATAATGCAGGCATCTCCCACATCGGTCTTCTCTCTGATATGACAGCAAAACAGTGGCATACTCTCATGGAAACAAATCTCGACTCCGTTTTCTTTTTATCGAGAGCAGTGATTCCGTCCATGGTGCACCGCCACTGCGGAAAAATTCTGAACATTTCTTCTGTATGGGGAGAGGTCGGTGCTTCCTGCGAAGCTGCCTACTCTGCATCAAAAGGTGCCATCAATGCATTGACAAAAGCCCTCGCAAAAGAACTCGCTCCCTCCGGCATCAGTGTGAATGCCATCAGTTTCGGGGTGATTGACACAGAGATGAACCGTTGTTTTTCCGAGGAAGAACGGACTGCCCTCGCCGAAGAGATTCCGGCAGGACGTTTTGCTTCTCCGGAGGAAGCGGCCCTCTTTTGCTATCAGATCACCCAGTCTCCGGAATATCTGACCGGACAGATCCTCCGTTTTGACGGAGGATGGATATAAATCATGATATTTCTCCGGCAGCATCTTTTAACCATGCTGCCTCTTCTTTCTTTAAATGCGGCGAGAGCGTTTCGTATACTTTTTTGTGATACCCGTTAAGCCACTTCTTTTCTTTTTCTGTGAGAAGTTCCGGCACAATGGCATCCCGGTCAAACGGTACCAGAGTAAGCGGCTCAAATTCGAAAAAGTTTCCTTTTCCATTGTTCATGCTTTTGAGACATACTAAAAGATTTTCCAGACGAATTCCGAATTTTCCTTCCAGATAAAGTCCCGGTTCATCCGATGTGATCATTCCCTCCTCAAATACACAGTCACTTCTTCCATCTTTCCCCGGACGATAACGAAAACTGTTCGGGCCCTCGTGAACGCTTAGAAGATATCCCACACCGTGTCCGGTACCATGATTATAATCCAGTCCCTTTTCCCAGAGGGGGGTTCTTGCAAGAGCGTCAAGGCTCTGCCCGGTACATCCGTGCAGAAACTGTGCCGCTGCCAGATTGATGTGACCGCGAAGAACGGTGGTATACATTTCCTTTTCTTCCCTTGTAAGAGGTCCGAGAGCAATTGTCCTTGTAATATCTGTCGTTCCTTCCAGATAATGTCCTCCCGTATCGGCAAGGACAAAACTTTCCGGCTTAAGTTCCACATCGGTATCTTCTGTGGCACTGTAGTGGACTATGGCACCATGTTCTTTATACGCAATAATCGGTTCAAAACTCTCTTCCACATAATGCTCCTGCTGTTTGCGCAGCTGTATCAGATGCTGTGCGGCGCTCATCTCCGTTATTTTTTCTTTTCCCACACGGGTCTTCAGCCAGAAAATAAACTTCGTCACTGCCACCCCGTCTTTCACATGGGCTTTCCGCTCATTTTCCACTTCTACCGGATTTTTTATTGCTTTAAAAAGGAAAGTGGGATTGACTCCTTTTATACACTTTACTCCATCGGGTATACAGGCAACAAGAGCGCTGTTTACTGCCGCCTCATCATAATACAGACAGGATGATTCCGGCAGTTTTGCCACATCTTTATAAACCGCCTCATAAGGACGGACTGAAATTTTTTCTTTGAGGAGTATTTTTTTCACGGTCTCACAAAGGCAAGCTTCCTCCACATACCAGATGATTTCAGAACGTCCAAGAAGAAGATAACTTAACACAACCGGCGTAGATTCCACATCATTTCCCCGCATATTGAGGAGCCAGGCAATGTCTTCGAGCGATGTGAGCAGAAAGTAATCTGCGCCCTTCCGGGCAAGGAACTCCCGCACACGGGAAATTTTATCCTTTGATGTCTCCCCGGCATATTCTACAGGAAGAGGCCATACACTCTCCCTGCTAAGCGGCGGACGGTCTTCCCAGATTTCTCCTCCGAGATCGAGATTTGTGACAAGTTTTGCATTATTTTTTTTCGTAATTTCTTCCAGGCATTTTCCATAATCAGCCATAACACATCTGCCGTCAACCCCCAGTACCTGCCCCGGTTCTAGTGTGTTTTCCAGATATTCTTCGATGGTAGGAACTCTGGGCTCCCTTTCTTTATACAAAGTAATCCCGGACCCATCCAGCTGTCGCTCTGCCTGAAGAAAATATCTTCCGTCCGTCCAAAGGCCAGCCTCTTTCTGCGTTACCACAAGAGTTCCTGCCGATCCGGTAAACCCGGACACATACTGTCTTACCTTAAAATAATCCCCCACATATTCCGAGCCATGATAATCACTGGTAAAAACAAGATAAACATCCACACCCCGTTCTCTCATCTTTTCTCTTAATAATTTCAGTTGTTTTCTCATCCTCTTACTCCTTTAAAAAAGAGCCGGCACAAATTTTCATTATGCACAGCTCTTTCTTCTTTTTATTCTTCTGCCGCCTCAACAATCAGCTGCACACATTTATCAATTCCAAGACTTCCACGGTTCAGCGCAAGATCATAATTCTGGGCTTTCCCCCATTCCTGTCCGGTAAAATACTGGTAATTCAAACCTCTTCTTTTATCCATATCCTGCACCTGATTCTTCAGCTTTAATCCCACTTTTCCGTAGATCTCACGAATCCTCTCTTCCTTCGTCTCATCGTCCGCATATAGGAATACCCTCAGGCAGTCCTCCCGGTCTCTGAGAATATAGTCCGCACAGCTTCCGACAATGACACAAGGCTTTTCCTGTGCAAACTGGCGGATCACCTTTTCTCTCGCTTTCCACAGCTGGGTAAGAGGAGAAGAACCGTCCTCGTCCAGCCCAACAAAAGAGTAGGCGAACCGGTCCGCAGAAGGAGCAAACTCTCCGTAATGCTCCACATATTTTCTCGTCAGTCCGGATTCTTCCACCACTTTTGTAATAATGTCTCTGTCATAAAATTCGATTCCGAGTTTTTGGGCCACCTGTTTTCCAATTGTTCTTCCACCGCTTCCAAACTCTCTGCTTATGGTGATGATATTTTTCATAATAACCTCCCTTTTCGCTTCTGTTTCCCCTGTTATTGTTTAACTCTAGTATATTATATTCTATTGGGATTGCAAGGATAAATCTGAAAAAATATGAAGGAAATCCGGAATCTGTTTCCGGTAAATCCTTCCGGAATAGGCTTCATGGGGAAGCGAGATAAAAGAGCAGTCCGGCGGACATACCTCCTGATAGATCGGATCGGCGATCACCATTGTGGCACCAATTAATTCTCTCCGGATCTCCTCTTCCTCTTTTTTAAGAATCATGCCCGGTGCCACGCACTCGCGCTCCGCCTCGAGAGGACACAGTACCCGGACCCGCATTCCTGTTTTTTGAAAAATGGCTTCCTTTAAGGATTGCGAAACCACCGCCTCACCGATCACATACACGGGATCAGTTCGGTCCTGATTTTTCTTCCTGTCATAAAGAACCTGGCATTTTCCTGTACGACTTCCTGTCTTTAACAGGGAGATTGCCTTTGTGAGCAGACCTTCCACCGGCATTCCGATCACATAAGGTGTGCCGAATCTTTCCCGAAGTACCCGGGCCGCCGGAAGACCTGCAGAAGAAATGACCAGATTTACGGATGCTTCTCCGGCTTTTGTGATTTCGTCCGGACGGCTCCCCATGGCAAAAGTACTCAAAATATGAAATTCTGATTCGAGTGCCTTTTTCAGAGAGGAGATGGTTGTATTTACAGAAAAATCCAGTGGGGTTGCTCCGAGAATATTTATAGAGTCATCCCGCCGTTTCGAAGACTTTTCCAACTCCTGCACCATATGTTTTGCCACCATCTCAAGTGCCATTCCCACTCCTTTTACATAACTGTGCATACCCGTTGTGGGAAAATAATAAACCGGCAGTTTCGTTTTTTCTTCCAGAATTCCTGCAATCGCCTCAAAATCTGTCCCGGTCATAAATGGCACCGGAGTACGCACCAGAGCAATAAAGCCCGGAGATAGTTCCTCTGCCGCCCGGACGATCTCTTCGATGAATTTTTCATCATTTCCCATAATGGCATCCATCAAAGACAAACCGGAAATAAAAACAAGGCTGTCCATATCGTACCACCTCGGCTCATCATGCGTATTATAGGTGGAATTGCATCCGGAAGGATCATGAATCACCACCATGCCTCCTAACTCATAAAGAGCGGAGCACACTCCGGAGACATCCGCCGTATACGTCGATAATTTTACGGTTCCCCTTTTTACACACATAGACAGCTCTCACACCCCAATCCTTTTCTGATTACAAGATCTTTTGTATCCTTTCTGGTAACAAAGGCCTCCTGCATTCTCCGGCAAAGTTCAAGAATTCCATCAAAGCCAAACAGCCCCCCGCCTTCCACCATGTTAACAAAATACGGCGTCCGGGTAAAATAGGCTGCTTTCTGTCCGAGAGCAAGAATTTTTTCATCTGACGACCGGTGATATATCCTCATTTTCGGATGAACGGTTTTACAGAGCACAAGATCCGGTTCATGTTCCGAAAGCCAAAGATAATCTTTTCTCTCTTCCGGAGAAAAACTATCCACAAAGATTTCCTTCACACGAATTCCATGCTCTGATAAAAGCCTTGCCAGACCGAGAATCCGCGGGGTAAAAGTTGCATCCAGAACAACAGGTGTGTCCTTCAGAAGTTCCCCTGTCTCTTCCAGCATTCGGTCACAAGCTTCCCGCAGACTTTTCACATCGGGCATTTGTGCCCCCGGGACCAATTTGGCCAGCATTTGAAGTTCGCGGTCAATTTCCTCATAGGAAAATGACATGGGCAGATACAGGTATTTCATACCCAGGCGTTTCGAAAGTTTTTCGGCTCCGTAACAGGCCGGCGGATATGTGGCAATATTAATACTTCCTTCCGCCATGGAAAGATATTCTTCCCAGGTCCGGCATTCCGTAAGGTCTTTTACGTCAAAACCTGCTTTTTTTACCATTTGTTTGATCTCTGATTCTTCTCTCAGAGGAAAATCCCCTCCAATCACGTTAATCTGTCCGGGATTTTTTTTCACAAAAGGGAGCGGATCATAAAGAGCTGCCCGCAATTTCTGATCGGGGGTAAGCCCTTCCTTTTGCATGATTGGATCCATGTAGGCTTCTATGAAGATCTGTTCCGGAAATTTTTTCCGGAGTGTATCATAGATATAAGGAATATCGCAACCCATAAAATGATGGACACAGACAGTAAAAAGGAATACGGCGGATGGTTTGTCCGCAAGACGGTTTAAAATATCACTCACACCGTCAATGACCAGTTCCTCCATCTGTCCGTCAAACAGATCTTCTTCTTTAAGTTCCACAAAGGAAAAACGGTCCGACGCATTCATCTCTTTTGCCGTAAGAACAACACCCCGGTTACAGTTGGGAGCACAGACATAAATCTGGTGAGAACCCGGCAACAGCATACCGGTATGTACAATATTCCATGTCCCGTGGGCAGGGCTGTTGTATTCGAGTCCTGATGCAAAAGGGACCGGCCAGGCCGCATCTTTCATACAGATTTCTTCTTTTTCAGATGGGGTAATTTTTTCCTGTATCTGGTCATTCCATCTTTCATCCCCGGCTTTTCCATGAAGCATTCGCAGCATTTTTTCACCTCCCCGGTTTTGTTTCTTTATTCTTCACAGATTTTAAGAATTTCTCTGGCAAGGATTTCATACTCTTTTGCCATATCTGAATCCGGGAAGGCCTCCATCACTGTTTTTTTCTCTTCCTCCGCATCCATCACAAGGTTGCTCCTCGAAAGTGTCCCAATCACCTTGCTGTTGATATCTCTCGCCAGTTCCTGCACTTTTTCTTCTTCATTTTTCACATTCCGGCGATTTAATATGATCCCGCCAAGTTTCGCGTATCCCCGGTCTTTAAAATTCTCAACTGCCATGGCAATATTCGCCGCCGCATGTATGGCCATATTCTCTCCGGAGGTAATAACAAAGACATAATCCGCATATCCCCGGCGCATGGGCATGGAAAATCCGCCACAGACCACATCACCAAGAACATCATATATGACAATATCCGGCCTGTATTTTTCATAGGCACCTTTTTCTTTTAACGTTTCCAAGGCGGTGATGATTCCCCTGCCTGCACATCCAAGCCCCGGGGAAGGTCCTCCGGCTTCCACACAGTAAACGCCCCAAAAACCGGATTTTACCATCTCTGAAAGAGCCACCGCCTCTTTTTTTGTCCGGACAAGATCAAGTACTGTATCCATCTTTTCTCCGTGCCTCAGTAAAATGGTGGAATCTGCTTTGGGATCACATCCAATCTGCATTACTCTGCGCCCCATCCGCGACCAGACTGCCGCCAGATTGGAAACTGTTGTGGATTTCCCAATCCCGCCTTTTCCATAAACTGCTATTTTTATCATTGTATTTCCCTCGCTACCTTCCTGCTTTCATCCTTTTGCATAGGCTGCCTTCGCCGTTACCCCGGGAAGCCTTCCGATTTTTCCGGACAGCGCACTGATTTTTTCCTGGGGTGCATCCAGCACAAGACTGATAATATTGATTTTCCTTTCCCGATAGGGGATACCCATCCGCCCGACAACATACCGGGAATACTCATGAATCATTTCATTTAATTTTGCAACACTTTCCTCTTCTTCCACGATAATGGATAACACGGCAATTCTGGTCTGCATTTTTTCCTCCTTAACAGATTCTCGGGAGAAGTTCTCCCCCCGGAGGCGGAAGAATCGTCTTTGTTCCAATCTCGGTAGTCATCATCACACGTCCCGGCATCTCATCGGTGACTTCTCCGATGATTGCCGCATCTTCTGAATAGGCTCTCTGCCTGAGTTTCTCCACAATCGCTTCTGCTTTTTCCATCGGTGCAAAAATAACAAGACGCCCCTCGCAGGCCAGATACAGCGGTTCAAGACCAAGCATTCCGCACACGCCCTTTACGCTGTCTTTTACAGGAATTTTTGCTGCATCCAGGCAAATTCCCGTATGGCTCTGCTCTGCAATTTCATATAAGACAGTCCCCACACCGCCTCTTGTTGCATCCCGGATCACATGAACATCCTTTGTTACAGAGAAAATCTCCTGCACTGTTCCCCACAATGGCGCACAGTCACTAGTCACATCCGCCTCAATACCCAGTTCCTCCCTCGCCAGAAGAATCGTACATCCATGTCTTCCGATATCACCGCTCACAATGACCGCATCTCCCGGCTGTGCCTTAAATCCGGAAGTTTCCACACCATCCATGATCTCCCCGATTCCGGTTGTAGTGATAAATACACCATCCACCTGACCTTTCCCGGCCACCTTTGTATCGCCAGCCACAATTTTTACACCGGCTTCCTTTGCCGTTTTTTCCATGGCTTGTGCGATTTTCTCCAGTTTTTGCATTGGAAAGCCTTCCTCAATCACAAAGGCACAGGAAAGATAGAGAGGCTTTGCTCCCATACAGGAGAGGTCATTTACCGTACCGCAGATGCTTAATTTTCCAATATTTCCTCCGGGAAATTCTGCGGGAGAAACAATAAAACCATCTGTAGTAAAGGCAATTTTCCCTTCTTTCATGGACAGCACAGCCGCATCGTCACTAGTCAGCTCCGGATTGGCAAAATGTGCCTTGAAAATCCGGTCAATCAGTTCACTCGTCTGTTTCCCTCCGGCACCTTGGGCCAGAGAAACATATTTTTGTTTGTTATCACTCATTTTTCTTACCTCGTCTCATACTGAAAATATGCCGAACAGGCTCCTTCATTGGAAACCATACAGGCTCCCACCGGATGAAGGGGCGTACAGGTCTTTCCGAATAATTTACAGTCTGTCGGCCGACAGTTTCCTTTTAAAACCTCCCCGCAGCGACATCCCGGATTGGTGTGTCCTTTCATTTTGGGAACGGCATACTTCTTTCTCGCATCAAAAGATGCCAGACAATCCTTTAACCTAAGACCAGATCCGGGAATCACTCCCAGGCCTCTCCAGCAGGAATCACAAGGCTCCATATATTCTTCCACCATTTTTCTTGCCGCAGGATTGCCATCTTCTTTTACCACTCTCGGATATGCATTGATAAAAAACGGCTGTCCTTCCGGGAATTTTGTGAGCAGAAGAGCAAAGGCTGCCAGAATTTCTGATGCAGTAAACCCGGTGACCACTCCGCTGATTCCCTCTTCTCTGACAAGGCGCCTGTTTAATTCATTGCCCGTTATGGCATTGACATGCCCGGGGTAAAGGAAAACATCCGCACTGTCTTTTAACATGCCATAGGCTCCGGGCATTGTCTTATTGGCCGTAAGAAGGGCATAATTCGTAAGTTTTTCCTCCCTTGCCATCTTTACGGAAAGGCAGCAGGCCGGGGTAGTCGTCTCAAATCCGACGGATAAAAATACGACCTGCTCCCGGGGATGGGCTTTTGCATAGGTGACTGCATCTGCCGGAGAATATACCATCTGAATCTTTCCTCCAAGTCCCCGGGCATCTGCCAGACTTTTTTCACTGCCCGGCACCCGGATCAAATCCCCAAACGTACAGACTGTTACTCCCTTTTCCAGAGCAAGCCACACCGCTTCATCAATAAAATCAGCCGGTGTGACACAGACCGGACAGCCCGGACCGGATATCAGTTCCACTTTGGAAGGAAGTATTTTGCGCACTCCAAGGCGAAATATCTCATGGGTGTGGGTTCCGCACACTTCCATAACCCGGACCGGCGGTCCATCATAATTTCTGATAATTTCAATTGCTCTTTTTTGCTGTTCCTTCATAATAATTCCTCCAGGAGATCTTCCGTTTCTTCTTCGGAATCTTCCGTAATCTTCGCAATGGCCATGCCCGCATGAACCATCACATAATCTCCCGGTTCTAAATCTTCAAGGAGTTGCGCAGACACTTCCCGTTTTGCTCCGGAAGCATCCACAACTGCCATACCATCTTTCATTGTCATAACTTTTGCCGGTAATCCAACGCACATTTTTATTCCCCTTTCTGTAATTTTTTCATGGCCGCCACCGCCTGCCCAAGACAAATTCCTCCGTCATTGGCCGGAATCATATGATGAATCAGCACATGAAAATCATTTTCCTCTAACATTTTTACACTGTAATCCAACAATAATTTATTTTGATAAACACCGCCACTCAATGCAACCATATCAATCCCCGTTTCCTTCCGGGCCTGTTTACATGCCTTTACAATCTCCGATGCAAGTTCTTTATGAAAATAACGGGCGAGTTTTCCTTCTTCTTCACCCATAAGCCGTCGCTGTGTAATTTCCTTCACCAGAGACAGTGTGGGCAATTTCCACAGTTCTCCCTCCTTTTTCAAAGAAAACTCCGGCCCGGTAACCGGTTTTTTCCACTGTTCGGCCAAAAACTGCAATGCCATGGATGCCTCCCCCTCGAAGGTGGACTGTTTCCGAATTCCTAAAATCGCACTGATTCCGTCAAAAATTCGTCCGGCACTGGTAGACGTTATCGTATTAATCTTTTTTTCTTCCATGGTAAACTGAAGGCTGGCCACTGCCCGGTCACATAGGCCAAAAGTTTCAACGATTGCAAGGCCTTTTTCCCTTCCAAAAATTTCCCCGAGGAGAGAAACTGCAATCCGCCATCCTTCTTTTGCCGCACGGTCACCCCCGGTCTGCGGAAAAGATTCCACCGCTCCCCATCTTTGGAAACCATCATAATCCGCAATTAGTATCTCTCCGCCCCAGATTGTTTCGTCCGTTCCGTATCCCGTACCGTCAAAGGAGACCCCGATTACCGGACCTCTCTCTTCATTTTCTGCCATACAGGACAGAATATGTGCATAATGGTGCTGTACCATATAAACCGGCAGTCCAAGTTCTTCGGCAAATGCCCTTGTATTATAAGCCGGGTGAAGGTCGCAGGCTACAATCCGGGGACTGACTTCCAAAAGCTCCTCCATCCGTCTTACCGACTCTTTTAGCGCATTGACCGTACGCACATCTCCCATGTCCCCAATGTAAGGAGAAGGATAAAACAGCTGATCTTTTCCAATACAAAAAGTATTTTTTAACTCTCCGCCAACTGCCAGCACTTCTCCATGAAAATTTTCTTCCAGCATAATCGGAAGAGGAGCATATCCCCTGGAGCGTCTTATCATGTAGGGCTTTTTTTTATAAAAATCCATGACTGTATCATCCGCTCTGATTCTTATACACCGGTCATGGGATAAAATCACATCACAAAGCCCGAAAAGTTCTCTCCGGGCATCCTCATCATCCCGGCAGATCGGGGCGCCGGAAGTATTTGCACTGGTCATGACAAGACAGTCGGATACGTCTGTTTCATCCCGGTAATCAAAAAGTAAAAGCTGAATCGGGGCATAGGGAAGCATAATCCCGATTTTCGGATTATCCGGTGCCACCGCCCCACAGATTTTTCCTCCTTCTTTTTTATCAAGAAGAAGAATCGGCTTTTGATGTCCATCCAGAATCTCTTCTGAAAAAGCTTCCGTCTTACACTCTCTTCTCGCAACAGAAAGATCTTTCACCATCACGGCAAAGGGTTTCATCGGCCTTTTCTTTCGGTTCCGGAGTTTTACCACTGTCTCCTCCCGGGTGGCATCACAGCACAGATGGAAGCCCCCGATTCCTTTTACCGCAATAATTCCACCTTCACTTATCACCTTTCTTGCATAACGTATGGCCTCTTTTCCCCGCTCTTGCCTCCCTAGCAGATAGACTTCCGGGCCGCATTCATTACAACAGACGGGCTGGGCATCAAAGCGTCTCGTCCGGGAATGGGTGTACTCATAGGCACAGGAATCGCACATTGGAAATTGTGCCATACTGGTTCGCTCCCTGTCATAGGGCATGCCGTCTAAAATCGTAAGCCGGGGGCCACAGCAGGTACAGTTAATAAAAGGATGGAGATATCGACGGTTTTTCGGATCATACAGTTCTTTTTTACATTCCGGACAAATGGCAATATCGGGAGACACAAAAATCTCCCCTTCTTCTTTTTCACTTTCGATAATAGCAAAGGGATGAAAAAAGCCTTCTTCCTCCGGGTCTTTTTGTGCATCTTCCACATCCATCTTCAAAATGACAGCTCTTTGGGGCGGTTCCTCCCGAATTGCCCGGAGAAACCCTTCCACATTTTCTTTTGTTCCGGCTGCCCGGATTTCCACATAAGGACCTCTGTTACAAACACTGCCATCCACCAAAAAACGATCTCCGTGCCGTTTTACCGTGGGCCGAAACCCGACACCCTGAACAATGCCAAAAACACGGATACATTTTTTTATCCTCTGTTCCATAGACTACCTCTTCTTTCCTGATACGGCAAAATGAGGAAGATCCCACCATATCCCCACATAGTTTGGAACGGCTCTTTTTAAAAGAGGATCTGCAATAATCACATCATAATCTTCCCTGTTTACCAGATCGATCCAGTCATCTTCCTCTTTGAGACACAAATCTCCTTCCTCCTTCCACTCCCGATCAAGCATAAACCAGGAAGCTACCCTGACCTGCGCCCGACAGGATGCGAGTATTTCTTGTCTTATGCTGTTTGCAACAGCCTGCTGATGTACCACAAGCACCTTCTTCCCGGAAAGTTCTTCCAGACGGCTTACATGCTGTTTCCAGTCCGGAATCACTTCCGGCGGACAAAACAATTCATAAGGTGTGCCAAATTCCTTTTTTAAATAGCGGGCTGCTTCCAGTCCGGAAGGAGCCAGAACAATATTTTTCTCCGCAAAAGACGCCTCCCTCATATGGGAAATTCCTGCTCCCATGCCATAGCATACCGGATTTTTATATCCTTTTTTCTCAAAATATTCTTTGAAATATTCTTCTTCCATGTATCCGCCAAATTCCAGAGGCGTGGCACCAATCAGGCCGATTCTTCCTTCGGAAATCTGCTTTTTCTCCCTGGAAAAACAGTGAAAAAGAGCTTTCCATGCCTTTTTTTCTCCCTCGTCATAAAGCCTTGTACCACTCGTATCCATGGTCAGGGCAACAATCCCTGTTTTTTTCTCAATCATCCGGGAAAGAGCCCGGTAGTCTGTTCCGATAACAGCGGGAACTGGCGTGCCGATCACGGCAATAAACTCTGCTTTTATTTTTTCACAGGCCTTCCCGATCTTTTCAACCAGTCGGTCATCTCTGCCGAGAATCGCATCCATATCCCGCAGTCCCGCACTGAAAATGGCACTGCGGCTCTCAAACCAGCGTGGTTCATCAAACCCGCAGATATTTCCTGCACAGCCTCCCGCATCCAGAATCACGATCATCCCATTTAGTTCACAAAACACCGCCGCCGCTCCCGACTGGTCCGGTGCAAAGGGGGCAATATATTTTCTCAAACCTTTCATCTGTTCTTCCTCTCTTCCAGAGCTATCCTGCAACTTTCAAAGAAATGCTCCACTCCCCGATAGCCAAAAGGCTTTACATCATCACTCCATGCAAGACACACCGCCTCCGGATGGTAGTAGGCTGCATCTTTCCCGATGGCAAGATCCACCGGATTTTCCTCCGGCGCATAAAAAATCATCGTCGGTTCCAGATTGGAATAAATCTTTGTCTCCGGACTCAGACAGGCAATTTTGTCCACATAGACAAAATCCTCTCCCGAAAGGTTTCCGAAAATTTCTGACACGGAAAAACCATAACGGAGCAGTGCCAGGGAAAGTTCATAAGGATTTGCATTGCAGCCCTCCCCCACACAAAAGACGGTATCCGGATATTGCTTCTTAAAATTATCTATGGCCGAAAATGCCTCTTCATAATAAACCTCATCCCTTAGCTCTTTTCCAAAGATGGAGGCAAAAAGAGCATATTGATTTTTTATCTTATCCATCTGATAGAGCCTGTAAAGTTCGATATAGGGAATGTTCAGCCGTTTTTGCAGATCATCCGCAGCATATGCCGCTTCCGGGTCTAAAACCAGATTAAAGTTTGCCTCTGCCATCCGGAGATATTCTTCATAAGTTTCACACCGGGAAATTTCCCGGATCGTCTCAATCCCCAGCTGTTTTAACAAATCATAAAGCTCACAGCTGTCTTCAAGGGGAGCAAAATTACCCAGAATATTTACGGAAGTACTTTTTTTCTTCCTGGGCGCCAGCAGAGAATAAATGGACTGACGCACATGAACCATCGGGGGTTTTCTCCCCTCTCTCGTCAGGGCATACATATAACAGGGCAGAACAGGAATTCCAATCTTTTCCCGGGCTTTTTTACAAATTCGTTCCATATCCGTACCAAGGAGGGCATCCACACAGGTAAGGCAGATCATCACGACCGTTGGCTTTTTTTCAAGACAGTTATAAATCTCTTCCACCGCCTGTGGTACTTTTTTCAAGTGTCTCCCCGTCACGATATCTGTCTCATCCATCATCAGATAGAAAAAGCGATCGCTATAGCCGCCGAGTTCACTTAAAATTGTTGTATTCCTTCCGCAGCATCCCGGTGCTAAAAGCAGCATGACCGATCCAGGAATGGCCAGTCCGGCCCGTTTTACCCCAAATCCCTGGGCTCCCGGTGAATTATAGGCAAGAGTTGCCGGAGAGCTGTAAATCAGATGTTTCGATGGAATCAGTTCTTCCGGAATCCGGTCTTTTCCCCTTGCCGACAAATCTTTTGCCGTAATATAATATGCTTTCTCGTGAGTGTCTTTTTTTATCATCAGGTTTCCTCCTGCCCTCTTTCTTCTTCGGTGTCCTCCGTTTCAAGAAGCTCCTTAGCCAGTTTAAAAAAGGCTTTCGCCGCTGCAGATTCCGGTGCGCCTTCCACCACTGTCTTTCCCTCATCTTCCCATCGGGTAATCTCATCACTTCTCGGGACTCTCCCTACGATGGGAAGTCCCACAGAGACTGCAAATTCTTCCACCCGCTCGTCTTCCTTTTCCACATTCCGGTGATTTAACACAATGCCGTACACTCTGGCATAGCTGCGGTCCTCAAAATTTTTCACTGCATTATTAATATTATTGGCCGCATAGAGGGCCATTTTCTCTCCGGAAGTAACAATGAGCACTTTACTGGCATAGCCTTCCCGGATTGGTGCGGCAAACCCTCCGCAGACCACATCCCCAAGAACATCATAAAGAACTACATCCGGTTTACAGGTTTCAAAAAGTTCCAGATCTTCCAGAAGATTAAATGTTGCGATAATCCCTCTTCCGGCACAGCCAAGTCCCGGTGTGGGGCCGCCGGTTTCAATGCATAAAACACCGCCATACCCGACTTTGGAAATTGCTTCGATCGTATCCGGCTCCTCATCGTACTGTCTCATATAATTCATGACCGGAATGGGGGTGGTTCCCCCAAGAAGATTAATGGTGGAATCCGCTTTCGGATCACAGCCGATCTGAATGACCTTCTTCCCAAAACTTGCAAAAGCTGCTGCCAGATTGCTGGTCACTGTGGATTTCCCAATACCACCTTTTCCGTAAATTGCAATTTTTAACATAAAAAACTCCCTTATTCCTTTCCTGCCGACAGACTGACAGCAGGATACAGAACAAGGGAGCCTCTATTTAAGACCTTGTGTCCTTTGATTCATCCAACTATTCCAGCGCAGAAATCACTTTACTGTCAGAGTCGATTCCAGTATTATATTTTTCCTATTTTAACAACAGATAGGAAGGCATGCCGTTTTCATAAAAACTTGATAACTCTCCCTGCACAAGCGGAGAAAGATATGTGATTAGTTCTTTTTTTACCCCGTTACCCTCTTCGTTGATCCAGTCGGCCGGTATTTTCTTTTCCAGGTTTGCGACCTGCCTGATATCCACGCCCTCATATTCTACCGTATAAGGTGCATCGGATACTCTGTGAAGGGAAGCCATACATCCGCTTTCACCTTTCACCGCCAGAGAAACCGCAAGTGCACCAAGTTTACCGGACTCTTCAATATCGGTCTTACTTAAAATATGTCCGGCACAACGCTGTAATAAATTGAGCTCAATGGAACGAACCTTACATCCAATCCGGGCGCGTACCGCTTCCTCAAGAATCTTACCGGTTCCCGACAGCTTCGTATGCCCGAAAACATCCAGCTCCCTGCTGCCTTCCTGCTCACACAGAAATCTGCCTTTTTCATCATGCACTCCCTCACTGACTGCCACTAAAACAGCCGGGCTTTCTTTCAGCTTTTCACGGACATCCTCCAGAAAACGTTCCAGGGAAAACGGCACCTCCTCCAGATAAATAAGGTAAGGCACCTTTTTATTATTTCTGCCCTGTGCAAGAGCGGCTGCTGCCGTAAGCCAGCCGGCATGGCGTCCCATCATCTCAACAATGATCACATTTTCCGGCTCATAAACAGTAATCTCCTGCTCAAGCTCACAAAAAACCGTCGCAATGTATTTCGCTGCAGATCCAAAACCCGGGCAATGGTCAATACCGCAAAGATCATTGTCAATCGTCTTTGGAGCCCCCATCACCTTAATATCATCGATTCCTTTTTCATCACAGTAGGCAGAAAGTTTCGCCACGGTATCCATGGAATCGTTGCCGCCAATATAAACAAAATAGCCGATATTATTTTTATGTAAAATATCTACAATCTCCTTATACTGGCTGTCGTCTTTGTCGATGTCTCTTAATTTAAACCGGCAGGAACCAAGAGCTGCCGCCGGAGTCCGACGAAGTTTTTCAAGTTTTTCTTCCGTATCCACCAACTCGGTCAGGTCGCTAAATTTCTCCTCCAGTACCCCCTGAATGCCGTAACATGCTCCATATATCCGGTCAATTCTCTCTTCTTTTTTCCCCTGCTCTATCACTCCCGCCAATG
>JALFIK010000144.1 GCA_022776205.1 Eubacterium sp. | reverse complement strand
CTACAGGTGTGGAGATTGGAGAAGACGAGTTGTTCAGTGACGATATCAAGGATATTACAGATTTAGTGGAAGAACTTGTAGAAGAACGCGAAGGTAAGAAAGAGAGGAAATAAATGAAGTGTATTAAATGTGGCCGGAATGTGGGCACAAGATATTGTAATGCCTGCGGCTTCGACAATAAACACATAGCGAAAGCGCTGAATACAGCGAATTATTATTATAATATTGGTTTGGAAAAAGCACAGATGCATGATTTAAGTGGTGCCGAGATGTATCTGAAGAAGGCACTTACTTATAATAAATCTCATAAAGATGCAAGAAATCTCCTGGGACTTGTTTACAATGAGATGGGAGAAGGAGGAAAGGCTTATATCCAGTGGAAGATCAGTGCAAAGCTTTCTTCCGTGGAAGAGAATGTGGCCAATCTGTATATCCGTCATATGGAAGAACATCCGGCGGTTTTTGAAGAGATTAACGAGACAGCGAAGAAATACAATGCAGCTCTGCTCTATGCGAAGCAGGGGAGCGATGATCTCGCACTCATTCAGGTAAAGAAGGTGCTCAGTCTCACACCGAATTTTGTGAATGGACATCTGCTCTTTGCACTTCTCCATATGCGTGCGGGAGATAATGCAGCAGCACAAAATGATTTGAATAATGCACTGGCAATCGATCACTATAATACGACGGCTCGCCGTTTTCTGCAGCAGATTGGAGAAAATCCGGAAGTGACTCCGGCCAAGATTCCTGCGGAAGCATTAAAGCCGGATAATGAAAATCTTAAAAATGTTCGTCCGGTCGATCATTATGAAGACCCTAATAAAGAGACCTGGAAACAGTTTGTTTACATGCTCATCGGTCTTGCCATCGGTGTGGTTGCCATGTTTGTGCTCGTCATTCCGAGCGTGAAGGCAAGTGTCAGCGTGGATTATAATAACCTGAAGAAGGAATACAGCGAGACGACCAACAAGAAAGATGCGGAAATTAATGAATTAAAGAGTGATAAGAAGAGTCTTAAGAAGAAAAACACAAGTCTGACGAAACGCCTGAAAGTTTACGAAGGTTCTGATGGTGAAGATAGTATGTATGACAGCATATTAAAAGCCAGTGAAGCATTTTCCGGCGGCGATTATATCGAGGCAGCAAAACATCTTGTTAAAGTGGAGAAAGATGCGCTTCCTTCCGATACGGCGAAAGACTTATATAAATCCATGAAGAGCAAGGCATTTCCGAACGCAGCAAGCAAGCTCTTTAGCAGTGGAAAAGCTTCTTATGATGCATACAAATATGATGATGCTCTGGAGAATTTCAAGGAGTCTCTCAAATATAACGATAGTTATGAGACGAAATATTATATTGCCATGTGTTATACGAAACTCGGAAAGAAGACAGATAAGGCAAAGGAATATTTCTATGATATTATCAACAACTCCGGCAACAGTGATCTGATTCGTAAATCCGCGAATCTCGGACTTGGCATGATGGTGAACGATGCCAAGGAGGCTGCTTCCAAAGCCCAGAGTGGAAAGAAAGACGATGAGGATAGTCAGGAAGGCAGTACGGAGAAGAAGGATAAGAATGAGAAATCCGGAGAGAATAAAGAAGCGGGAGATACCGCTGATGAAGAAGAATAAAATGATGCGATAATTTAAAAATAAGTTCGACAGATTCTGCCGGACTTATTTTTTTTCTTTCGGTAAAATAAAGAAAAAGAAAAGGAGGAAATAAGTATGCATTTTTGTTATGTAAGAAATCAGTGTCTGATTATTCGTCTTCCGAAAGAAATCGATCATCGGCAGGCAGAAAAAATTCGTCAGGAATGTGAAGCAAGTTGTATGCATTTTCTGATTCGGGATATTATTTTTGATTTTTCCAGAACGGTTTTCATGGATAGCTCGGGAATCGGGCTGATTCTGGGACGAGTCAGGAAGTCCAGTCCGGTAAACGGCAGGGTGTATCTTTTTGGGGGAAATGAGATAATAAAGAGAATGTGGGAGATGTCCGGAGTGACAGGACTTGTTACAGTGCTGGATGATATCGAAGAGCTGAAGGAGGTTTATGAATGAATCGGGAGACAGAAAATAACAGTATTCGGATGATTTTTAAAAACCTTCCGGAAAATGAAAAAATAAGTCGTACAACGGCAGCGGTATTTGCCGCAGAAACAGATCCTACCATGGAAGAACTGTCTGATTTAAAGACAGTAGTATCGGAAGCGGTAACGAATGCCATTATTCATGCCTATCCTCACGGGAGTGGAGACATTGAACTTTATCTGAAAAGAGAGGGACAGACCGTCTACATAACCGTGAAAGACTATGGTGTAGGTATTTTGGATGTTGCCCGTTCCATGGAACCTCTTTATACCACTTCTGAGGATCAGGAACATTCCGGTATGGGATTTACTTTTATGGAGGCCTTTTCCGACAGTCTCGATGTTACCAGTGAACCGGGGAAGGGAACCGTAGTAAAAATCATAAAAATGATGGGAAAGGAGGACGAAGGTGGATCGGACCTTTGAGCTTTTACGACAGGCAAAAGAAGGGGATAAAGAAGCCCGGTCCATACTGGTGCAGGAAAACGCAGGACTGATCTGGAGTGTGGTAAAACGTTTCCAGGGAAGAGGATATGAGAAGGAGGATTTGTTTCAGATAGGAAATATAGGGCTTTTAAAATGTATTGATAATTTTGAGCTGGATAGAAACGTCCGCTTTTCTACCTATGCGGTACCTCTTATTATGGGAGAAATACGTAGATTTCTGCGTGATGACGGAATGATAAAGGTTAGCCGAAGCTTAAAAGAAATCAATTATAAAGTGAAGAGAGAAACAGAAAATTATGAGAAAATCTGGCATAGAGAACCGACAATCGGAGAAATCGCGGCAACTCTCCAGATTGATGAAGATGAAATCATTGTGGCGATGGAATCAGGCCAGGAGATCTGTTCTCTTCATCAGGTCATCTATCAGGGAGACGGGGACGAGATTCATCTGGAGGATAAAATTGAACAGAAGGAAGATCCGATTGCCCGGGCAGATAACAGTTTGTATATTGAAGAGCTTCTTTCCACCCTGGCGCCGGAAGAAAGAAAACTGATTGAAATGCGTTATTTTGAAAATAAGACCCAGGCAGTAATTGCATCGGCACTCGGTATTTCACAGGTGCAGGTTTCCAGAATGGAAAAAAAGATATTAAAGAAACTTCGGGGAGAATAAAACAGTTGGAATTACACATACTTTTTTTAATTTATGATGAAAAAAGGAAGGAAAAAATCCATGGGAGATCCTGTAATTTATATAAAGGCAGAACAAAGTGTGTATGAAAATAATCCGGTTATTCATATTGGAGATATTGCATCTGTTTACTGCCAAAATGGAAAAGTAGAGGAAAAAGTCCGCCGGATTGTCGTTTATGAATTTGAAGAAAAGGAAAAGGAAGGGCGGATCTTTCTTTCGATTCTTTATCTTGTAAAAAAGATTGCGCAGGAGATTCCGGAAGGAGAGATTCGGAATGTGGGGGAGCCGGACATGGCTGTATATTATAAGGCACCGGATCTGGCTCATTCCATATGGAAACAAAGGATAAAAATCCTTCTGATCTGTGCCACCTGTTTTTTTGGGGCAGGTATTACCGTGATGGGATACAACAATGATGTGGATATTTCAAAAGTCTTCTCCCAGCTCTACCGGGCATTTCTCGGGAAAAAACCGAAGGGAACTACTTTTGTGGAGTTATTTTATTCCATTGGATTATCCGTCGGCATTTTCTTATTCTTTAATCACACACCGGGGAAAAGAGTGACAAACGAGCCCACACCCATTCAGGTACAGATGCGTCTTTATGAACAAAATGTGAATCAGACTTTTCTGCTTGGTGCCTCACGGAAAGGAGAGGAACTGGATGTGGATCAATAAAATACTATTGGCATGGACGGCCTTTGGTGCGGGAATTGCGGTTGCCGGCGGATTTGTCGCATTTATCAGCCTGATTGGAATTGTCACAAGACTGGCAGGTATCACAAAAACGGCAGATGCGATCATGCTTTACGAAGACAGTATGATGCTTGGATTGATCCTTTGTAATATTCTTTCCCTTTATTCTTTGAAACTTACCTGGATTGGGCGGTTTTTGTCCCATTTATTAATTCTTTCCGGAGGATTTTTTACCGGGATTTTTGTCGGCTGTCTGGCCGGCGCACTGGCAGAAGTCGTCAATATTATTCCAATCTTTTCCCGGCGAATGAAACTGCGGAAAGGATTTCCCTATATGGTAAAGGCGGCAGCCGTGGGAAAGTGTATCGGCTGTCTGCTGCAATTGTATATTCTGAATTATTTTAAATAAATTTATTGATACTGTAAATACAAATAGAAAAGAGACATCTGTAGTCATGGCTATCTAGCCGTAACTGCAGATGTCTTTTCTTTGCGCATTTTCAGTAGAATTTACTTACTTTTTATAATTCTTTTGTATAATTTTATATCCAGAGCCCTTTTTTATAATAAGTTCATCATCTTCAGTATCCAGTAGATAAGACCCACAACCCAGCTGGTAAATACCCCGTATAATATAACCGGTCCGGCAATGGTAAAAATTTTGACACCGATGCCGAAAACCTGTCCTTCTTTCTGGTATTCAATAGCAGGAGAGGCAACCGAGTTGGCAAAACCTGTAATTGGAACAAGGGTGCCGGCTCCGCACCATTTTGCCAAAGGCTCATAAACCTGAAAACCGGTGAGGAGAACACTCAGTGCTACAAGACAGATGCTCACGGTGATGTAGGCATTTTCCTGGCTCATATGAAAGGTATGCAGAGAAACCTGACGGATGATTTCCCCGAGAAGACAGATGGCACCTCCGGATACAAATGCATGCCAGCAGTTTCTAAAACAGCTGAATTTCGGGGTGAATTCTTTGACGGTCTGTGCATATTCCTGTTTTGTCGGTTCCTTTTTCATAAAAATTACCTCCGTTTCTCGGAATTTCTCAATCGTTTTCAAGAGATAGTATAACAGTAGATACGGGAATTTATTCCCGAAAGGCCGTGATTTATGATACACTGTATTCTGAAACAGAGACAATATGGGAAAGGTGGGAGAAAGATGAATAAACTGGAGGAGGATTTTTTTGACTGGAGATTTCGAACGATTACACAGGAAGAAAGAAATCAGATTTTAAATGAAGAAATAGGGGAAATTCCCGGAATTTCGAAGGAAATTCAAACATACGCTCTTCTTTTGGACCGCGAAGGGGAAATAGATGTAAAAAAAATAAAAAAAGAATATGAACAGTTATGCAGGGAAGGATTTGTCCCGGGGGAGGAACTTTTCCTTACGGCAGTTTATTTTGCGGGGAAACCGGATGAGACCGTGGAACCTCTTGCCAGACGTCTTACCATGATGATGGGACAAAGACAGGATCTTATCGGAGGAGGGATTCTTGCCGCTTCTTATTACGGGATGGAGGAACTTGCCATGCGTCTTCCCATGTTGGGAAATGGGGCAGCCAGCCTTTTTTCAGAAAAGGAAAGTCTGGAATTATTTACTGCAATTATTATGCTGGCAGACGGAAGTCCGGCAGAAGTTGCCAAGATGATTCCTCTCTATCTGGAACTTCTCAAAAAGGGAATTTCTGTGCAGGGTAAAAAGATGGCAGCGGTTCTCGGCCTTTTATCGGTGATTGCACCGACACCGCTTCGCGTGGGACGGGAACTCCTGGACCGTGTGGGAAAACAGGGACTGGGAACTCCGGAGGAAGTACAGGAAGCATTTTATATAGA
The DNA here is from genome assembly GCA_022776205.1 of Eubacterium sp. GTDB lineage: Bacteria > Bacillota > Clostridia > Lachnospirales > Lachnospiraceae > Anaerobutyricum. Next base: position 9,384 of record JALFIK010000144.1, on the reverse strand, counting down.
AGTGTGCCATTATATCAGGAAAATGGAAGAAAAAGAAAGGCAAAAGACGGAACGTACCACCTCCCGGATGCTTACCGGAGAGAAAAATGTGACAGCGGCAGATTATGTAGAAGAGGAAGGAATCAGCTTAAACGGAAGTAATCTTTTGACCGGCATGGGACAGGAAGTGAATTATCTGCTTTCTGCAATCTGTCTTTGTGGATAAAGAGAGGAAAAGAATATGAAGAAAAATTATAAAATGACGATTTGTTATGATGGGAGCCGATACTTTGGCTGGGAGCACCAGCCGGATCGGGAGACGATCCAGGGTAAGCTGGAAAATGTCCTCACCAGAATGTGTGGGGAATTTGTTGACGTGATTGGCGCCGGACGTACCGACGCCGGTGTTCATGCCCGTGGCATGGTGGCAAATGCGGTATTTGATGCTTCTGACAGAGAAAAAGGCGGACGGGAGAGAACCCCTGAAGAAATTCGGGATTACATGAATCGATATCTGCCTGACGATATTGCAGTAAAAGAAGTTAGAGAAGCCTCAGAGCGGTTTCATGCCCGCTACAAGGCGGTGGGAAAGCTTTACCGTTATACCTGTTATGACGGTCCGGTAAAGCCGGTGTTTCAGAGGAAGTATGTCAATGTTCTGGAAAACCGGCTGGATGTAGAGACGATGCAAAAGGCTGCCGTCTTTCTGGAAGGGAAAAATGACTATAAAAGTTTCTGCGGAAATCCCAGAATGAAAAAATCCACGGTCCGCATTGTGGATAAAATAGAAATTACCAGAAAAGGAAGCTTTGTCTATTTTGATTTTCATGGAACCGGATTCCTACAAAACATGGTAAGAATTATGGTGGGAACTCTTTTAGAAGTAGGAAAGGGAAAACTTCCGACGGAAAAAGTGGCAGGGATTCTTGAGGCAAAAGACCGGAAAGAAGCTGGTCCGACGGCACCGGCCCAGGGACTTTGTCTTATCAAAGTAGATTACTAAGAAGACTGGTTAAGGAATAAAACTTTCCAAATTTTTACCAGAGCATTACATTTTCCCGGTAGAATCTTTTACATTTCCTCTTTAAAATAAAGACGTATAAGAAAGCAGCCCACAGGGAATACAAAAGGAAGCTGCAAAGGAAGTCTGATTACGGAGGAAATATTTATGAGAAAAAAATGGAAGAAGAGTATATTGACCGGAGCACTGACTGCATCCATTCTTATGACAAATGTTGTGCCGTCCATGGCGGCAGCAGCACCGGATGGCAAGATGCCGGCGGAGACAATGGCGGGAAGTATGGCTCTGGGAAGTGACTGGAATCAGTGGCAAAAGGACTGGGAAGAGATTAAGACGGACTGGACACAGATTGCACTTTCCCCGGGAAGCGACGCAAGTGAGTTAAATTTTGCATGGTATTCCAAAGCAGAGGAAGGCGTGCCGAAATTAAAAATCGGAAAAGGAAAATCCATACGAAATGCAAAAATTTATACCGCAACCCAGACAGATGTAAAAGATGTGAATGGAAATCCGGTAGAAAATGTGGAAGATGAGGGAGCAACCTATAAGGCAAATAAGGTGACTGCCAAAGGATTAAAAGAAAATACCACGTATTATTACAGTTATGAAAAAGACGGAATGTGGACCGAGCCGGAAGCTTACCGGACAAAAGATACAAAATCCTTCCACTTTATTTTTGTCGGAGATCCGCAGATTGGTTCTTCCAATGAGGAAAAGGCGAAAAAGCCTGAAGATATTAAGAAAAACAGCTTTAAAACTGCCCAGTCTGAATCCGTGCGCAGTGATTCCTTTAACTGGAATACCACATTAGAAGAAGCGATGGCTCAGACGGATGATCAGGCAAGCTTCGTCTTATCTGCCGGTGACCAGATTCAGACCAATGCCAAAAAAGTGAAGGATTATTCCGTCAGTGAAGTAGAATATGCCGGATATTTAAGCCCGGATATTCTGAAATCTCTCCCGGTTGCCACAACTGTGGGAAATCATGATTCCGATAACCCGAATTACACCTATCATTTTAATCCGGCCAACGTCAGTGAACTTGGATCAAACGGTATTGTGGGCGGAGACTACTCCTTTACTTACGGAGATGCTCTTTTCCTGATGCTCAATACTCAGGATACCAATGTGGCCGAACATCAGCAATTTATTGAAAAGGCCATTCAGGAAAATCCGAATTGTAAATGGCGGATTGCAACCCTTCATCAGGATATTTATGGATCTGCCGAACATTCCAATGAGCCGGAAATCGTCAATTTAAGATATCAGCTTGTCCCTGTTTTTGAGAAAAACGATATTGATGTTGTACTCACCGGACATGATCATGCTTATTCCCGCTCGAAAATGCTTTATTCAGATGGAGAAAAAACGATCGTTTATACCGACGATGCATTTGATGAACAGCTCGAAAAAGATCTGGATGTGGGTGACAGCAAAGAAATGCTTACAACTGCACCGGCGAATATTAAAGAAGACACAACAGATCCTGATGAACAGGCTTATCTGAATTACCTGAATCAGATTATGGATGCCGATGCTGTGGAAGAGGTGAAAAAAGAAGGAAATGCCGTACTCAATCCGGACGGAATCCTTTATATGACGGCAAACTCCGCTTCAGGAAGTAAATTTTATGACCTTGTTCCTAGAAAGCAGACATATATTGCAAACCGCTGGCAGCAGGATGTTCCAACCTATTCTGTAGTGGATGTGGACGATGACACACTGACTATTAACACCTACCGCACCGATAACAATGAAAAAATTGATGAATCCTTCACCATTATGAAGGCGGATATCGATAAGAGTTCATTAAAGAATGCCATTGACAGTGCAAAGGCAAAAGAAGAAAAAGAAAAGGCCGCTTATACAAAAGAAAGTTATCAGATTTTTGAAGCTGCTTTAAACGGAGCGGTTGCGGTTTACAATGATAAAAAAGCAACCACACAAGAAGTGTCTTCTGCAATCCGGGCTCTTGCTGAGGCAAAGGCAGCTCTGAAAAAAGTACAGGTATCTACAACGACTCAGGTGAAAAAAGAAACTGCTCCGAAAAAAGCGGAAATTAAGGCAGTAAAAAGCACCGGGAAAAAGAAAGTTAAAGTTACGATTAAGAAATCATCGGAAAAAGTAGCAGGTTATCAAATGAAATATGCTTCCAACAAGAAGTTTAAACATGCAAAAACAAAGACGACAACAAAAACCGTTTATCAGTTAAAATCGCTGACTTCGAAAAAAACCTACTATATCAAAGTTCGGGCTTATAAAAATGTTTCCGGAAAGAAAATATACGGCCAGTACAGCAAAGTGGTAAAAGTGAAAGTGAAATAGTATGAAAGAAAGATGGGTCAGAGGAGGATGCCTGGCAGCAGCCGGCATCCTCTTTCTTCTGTTTTTTCTGAATTTTCGTGGAATTGAAAAGGCAGATCTGCTGGAAACAGAAGGACGCGACTTTGAAAAAGCAGAAGTTGTAAAAATTATTCGTGATAATAGAACGGAAAGCGGGAACATCGTTGGAAATCAGACCGTAGTCCTAAAAATTTTATCCGGAAAATACAAGGGGAAACTTACACAGGCAACCAGCTCTTCCAGCTATCTTTTCGGTGCACACTGTAAAGTAGGAATGAAAGTAATTGCACTCATCAACGAATCGGAGGGAGAATTTGTTACCTCGGTTTACAGTGAAAACCGTGGGCCGGTTTTATGGATTTTTATTGGACTTTTTGTGGCAATCGTCGTGCTTATTGGCGGGAAAAAAGGAATTTTTTCCATGATTGGCCTTGCATTCACCATGCTTTGTATCCTGTTCGTGTTTCTTCCCATGATTTATAAAGGAATTTCTCCCATCGCAGCAGCGGTCTTTGTCATAATTTATACAACAATTGTCACAATGTGCCTGATTGACGGCATTTCCCAAAAAGCGGTAACTGCCATGCTCGGGACTATTTTTGGTGTGGTAACTGCCGGAATTTTTGCCTGGCTTATTGGCAAAGCTGCGGGAATTACCGGATATAATGTATCCGACATTGAAAATCTGGTCTACGTGGGAGAGATGACGGACATCCGAATAGGAGAACTCCTATTTGCCGGCATATTGATTTCCGCCCTCGGAGCAGTGATGGATGTGGGAATGTCCATCGCTTCTACTTTGAATGAACTAAAAATAAATAAGAAAACCATGGATGCCCGGGCGTTGTTTCGCTCCGGAATGCACGTGGGAAGAGACATGATGGGGACGATGACTAATACATTAATTCTTGCCTTTACAGGAGGTTCCATCAATACCCTGGTCTTTCTGTACGCTTATAACTATCCATACCGCCAGATCATAAATATGTACTTTGTGGGAATTGAGCTGATGCAGGGACTTTCCGCAAGTCTCGGAGTGATTTTGGCAGTGCCTTTTACCTCCGCAGTGGGGGCATGGATCTTAGGCCGCAGCAAAGAAAAATAAAGAAAACCCTTCCTTTACACAGACGAAAAAGCATATTAAAATGAAAGGAGAATGGATGGGAATGTCCATCCTGTTATAATGATCTTGAGCCGTCGGCGGAAAATATATTTCTAAGAAATCTGATTAATTATTACACGTTGTTACAATGTATCGACAAAATAATAAAGGGATGTAAAGTCTGTGTGTGGAGGAGAGAAAATGAAGAAAAAATATAAATGGACTCTTTTTGTTACCGGGTTGATTACCCTGTGCCCATCTCTTGTGGGAATTCTTCTGTGGAATCAGCTTCCGGATGTGATAGCCACCCATTTTGGAACGGATAATGTGGCAAACGGCTGGAGCAGTAAACCCTTTGCTGTATTCGGAATTCCCCTCATACTGCTTGGACTTCAGCTATTTTGTTTTTACATGGTTTCCACAGACACGAAAAAGAAAAATATCAATGAAAAGATGATGAAAAAAGTCCTGTGGATTATCCCGATTATCTCCTGTGTTGTATGCTTGTCCTGCTACGGAATTGCCCTGGGCATGGCAATCGATATTCTGATGGTTGTGGATATTGTAGTGGGGATTATTTTTACGGTATGCGGATATGTCATGCACGGAATCGGGCAAAACGATACCGTCGGTATCCGGGTACCCTGGACATTAAAGAGCGAAGAAAACTGGAACCGGACACATAAAATGGCTTCCTGGATCTGGATCGTTGCCGGGGTACTTATGATCATCGACGGATTTGTAAAAACGAACTGGCTTTTGTTTGTGGCGGTCGGAATGGCCGCCCTGGTGCCAATCGTTTATTCTTACTGGTTGTATAAAAAGGGAATATGAACAAATGAGATACCGTATGGAGAAATCTGTACGGTATTTTTGTTTCAAAAAAAACGGCTCATCCGGAAAAGCTAACGCTTTGTAGCAGGATAAGCTTCCATGTGCTATAATAAAAATAATATTGTGGACATAAGAAGGGAAAGAAGAATGAACAAACAACAGCTTGCCAACAAAATCTGGGAATCCGCCAATAAGATGCGTTCAAAGATCGAAGCGAATGAATATAAAGACTATATTCTTGGCTTTATTTTTTATAAATATCTATCCGATCAGGAAGTAAAATTTTTAAGGGAAAACGATTTTACCCAGGAAGATATTAAAGAACTGAATTATGACGATGAAGAAACCGTGGAGTACATCCAGAAAAATATCGGATATTTTATTGCATATAAAGATTTATTCTCTACCTGGATTGGGATGGGAAAAGATTTTGACGTCTCAAATGTTCGAGATGCACTTTCTGCATTCAGCCGTATGATTTATCCGTCACATAAAAAAGTATTTGAGAATGTATTTCAGACTCTCGAAACAGGACTGAGTAAGTTAGGAGACAGTTCCGGAGCACAGACAAAGGCAATCAGTGGTCTTTTACAATTAATTAAAGATATCCCCATGGACGGAAAACAGGATTATGATGTTTTGGGCTTTATTTATGAGTATCTGATTGAAAAATTTGCTTCCAATGCCGGGAAAAAGGCGGGAGAATTCTATACACCGCATGAAGTTTCTCTCCTGATGTCTGAGATTGTGGCAAACCATCTCAAAGGGAGAAATGAGATTAAAATATATGATCCGACAAGCGGATCCGGTTCTTTGCTGATTAATATTGGCCGCAGCGTTGCAAAATACATGGAGGATGAAAATAATATTAAATACTATGCTCAGGAGTTAAAAGAAAATACATACAACCTCACTCGGATGAATCTTGTGATGCGGGGCATTAAGCCGGATAATATTGTGACAAGATGTGGAGATACCCTGGAAGAGGACTGGCCTTATTTTGATGACAATGATCCGGTCAATACTTATGAGCCTCTTTATGTAGATGCCGTAGTTTCGAATCCTCCGTATAGTCAGTCATGGGATCCGTCCAATAAAGAGCACGATCCCCGCTATGCCCGTTTTGGCCTGGCACCAAAGAGTAAAGCAGATTATGCCTTTCTACTCCATGATCTTTTTCATGTAAAACCGGATGGAATCATGACGATTGTACTTCCCCATGGTGTGTTGTTCCGTGGCGGAGAAGAGGGAGAGATTCGAAAAAATCTGATTGAAAATAATCATATTGACGCAATTATCGGACTTCCGGCAAATATTTTTTATGGAACAGGAATCCCTACAATCATAATGGTATTAAAACAGAGAAGAGAAAATAACGATGTTTTGATTATTGATGCCTCGAAGGGATTTATAAAAGAAGGGAAAAACAATAAACTTCGCGCATCGGATATAAAAAAAATAACGGATGTTGTCGCGAAAAGAGAAAGCATTGAAAAATACTCAAGAGTTGTCTCTCTCGAGGAGATTCGTTCCAATGAATATAATCTTAATATTCCACGCTATGTGGATTCTTCTGAGACGGCGTCAGGCTGGGATATTTATGCCTCTATGTTTGGCGGAATTCCGGTGAGTGAACTGGATAATTTGAAAGAATATTGGAAAGCGTTCCCAAAACTTAAACAGACACTTTTTATAGAAGATGGTACACCTTATGTAAAACTTGCAGTCAGTGATATAAAAAAAGCCGTTTATGAGCATCCGGATACGAAGGCTTTTAAAGAGCAATTTGCCGAGGCTTTTCATGGCTTCGCGGACTATCTGAAAGAAGAACTTCTTGACCATATGGAAGAAGTATCCGTTGCCAGAGAGGAAAGTGTATTAAGTGAAGATATTTTCTGCCGTTTAGAAAACATTCCGCTCATTGACAAATATGAGGCATACCAGCTTCTCGATGATGAGTGGAATAAAATCGCTGTGGATCTGGAAGTAATTCAGACGGAAGGAAAAGACGCCATAAAAAAAGTTGATCCCAACATGGTAATGAAAAAGAAAAATGGAAAAGATCAGGAAATCCAGGAAGGGTGGATTGGTCATATCATTCCTTTTTCTCTTGTACAAAATACGCTCCTCCAGGATGAGACAAAAAAAATACAGGAAAAAGAAAATCGTCTCGGTGAAATTCCGTCAGAATATGAAGCAATCATCGAATCCCTGACTGAGGAAGAGAAGGAGACAGAAATCCTGAATGAGGCAAATGATGCCTTTGTTTTTAAAGAGGTTTCAAGGAAACTAAAAGAGCTGAGAAACGAAAAAAACATATCAGAAATTGGCGCCTTCCGTGAAAAACTGCAAAAGGCAGAAACTCTCCAGAAAGAAGAAAAAAGTTTGAAAAGCGCAATCAAACGAGAAATGGCAGAACTTCAGGGACTTGCGAAGGAAACCATCGAAAGTCTCTCCGATGAACAGGCTTTCGCCCTTCTGGAGAAAAAATGGATTGACAGTCTGCTGATAAATCTTCATCAACTTCCGGATCATATCCTCGGAGAACTGGTGAAAAAACTTCAGGCCATCTGTGAAAAATATGAGACAACATATTTTGACATAGAGAGAGAAATCCGGGAAACTGAACAGAAATTGTGTTCCATGATTGACGATCTGGAGGGTAATGAATTCGATATGAAAGGGCTCAGCGAGTTTAAATCGTTGCTGTTAGGTGAATAATATGGCTGAGAAGAAAAAACCGGACCTGCGATTTAGGGGATTTACGGAGGCTTGGGAACAGCGTAAGGTTGGCGAGGTCATTGAAGACTATACGGAAAAGACCGTAGTTCAGAACCAGTATCCTGTTCTGACATCATCCCAACAACAAGGAATTGTGCTTCAGGAAGATTATTTCGCTGATAGGCAGGTAACTACAAATGATAACATTGGCTACTATGTCCTGCCGAAAGGCTATTTCACTTATCGAAGTCGAAGCGATACGGATTTATTCGTATTTAATCGAAATAACCTTATAGATAAAGGGATTATAAGCTATTACTATCCTGTTTTCCGTCCTAAAAATGCTGATTCAAACTTCTTGTTGCGCCGGCTGAATCACGGGATGAAGGCGCAGTTAGCCATGGCGGCAGAAGGAACTGGTCAACATGTCCTTGCGCACGGAAAATTCAAAAACATGGAGTTCTTAGTTCCTTCAATTCAGGAGCAAGAACAAATTGGGGCTTATTTTGAAAAACTCGACAACCTTATTACCCTTCACCAACGTAATTGTGATGAATTAAAGGAACTGAAGAAATATATGTTACAAAAGATGTTTCCAAAGGAGAAATAAGACATGGCAGAGTTAGAATCCATTATAGAAAAAAGATTGATCGATCAGTTATGTAATGGGGATTCGCAGTGGACCTATCGTCCGGATATTAAGACTGAAGAACAGCTCTGGGCGAATTTTAAGTATATCCTGGAACAGAATAACAAGGCGAAACTGAATGATATCCCTCTTAGTGATAGTGAATTTGCCAAGATAAAAAATGATCTTTCCCACAATTCATTTTTTGAAGCCGGAAAGTGGTTAGTTGGGGAAAATGGAAAAGTATATGTCCATGTCCAGCGCGGAAATGAGACACTGCATTTATTAGTGATGAACAATGAGCATATTGCTGGCGGGACAAGCGTCTATGAGGTGATTAACCAGTACCAGGCTTTTAAAACTGAGGACTATGAAGGCAGCCGGGACAGACGGTTTGATGTTACTCTGCTGATCAACGGGATTCCACTCATCCATATTGAATTAAAGAATAAAGAACATTCCTATATGGATGGGTATAATCAGATCAAAAAATACATTTCGGAAGGAAAGTTTAGGGGAATCTTTTCTAATGTACAAATGTTTATGGTAAGCAATGTCGTAGACACAAAATATTTTGCTGCAGCAAGGGATACTGAACTGAATAAAAAGTTCATTTCGGGCTGGCTGGACGCAGAGAACAAACCGGTCTGTGACTATATTGACTTTGTGAATTCTGTCCTCAGAATACCGCAGGCACACGAGATGGTGACCAAATATACTGTCCTGGATAATGAGAAAAAACAGCTTTTGATATTG
>JALFIK010000142.1 GCA_022776205.1 Eubacterium sp. | reverse complement strand
AACAGGAACGAAATATTATGTCCAGAAAGAACAACCCAATACAGCTGAGGGAAAAATCATGAAATATGTGGGAATTGCCAGAGGAAATCCAAGGGGAATCATTCAGATCGGCTTGGCACCGAAAAGATTGATGGATGCCCGGCAGAGAAATACTTATTCCTATATTTTTTCAAAAATTCCGACAGACAGGGAAGAAAATTATCTGGCGATTAACGGGGAAACCCGGGAGGTTCTGGGTGCTACCTATAACGATGTGCAAAAGACGGAAAAGTTCATTGGGAAAAGGCAGATGGGTAACATTATGGATGCCCGGGACAAAGGTGAAATTTTTGAATGGAATCATCGGAAATATTATATTAAGTCGATTAAATATGAGAAAATATGGATTTGCGGTATTGTGTCTGTGAAAGAGCTTTACAGGGATCGGATTTTTAACAGTCTCATTTTATCTGTCTATATGATCTTACTGTGTATCGTCGTCACCATCTTCCTTGACCGATTGCTGGAGAAGAAGCTGATCCGGGGGATTCACGAGATCCTTGACGGATTGACGAAGATTCGGAAGGGAAATCTGGATACAAGAATTTCTGTGGAAGGGAATCCGGAGTTAATAGAACTGAGTGCCGGTATTAACAGCATGGTTGACAGTATTTTGTATGAACATGAACATGATTCTCTGACCAGGCTGCCAACGTATCATTCTTTTAAGAAGATGGTTGAAAAGGTTATGGAAGAGAACAACAGAGGATATGCGGCAGGCATTATGATTGATCTGGATAAATTCAAAGCAGTCAATGATACATACGGACATGATTTTGGAGATGAATATTTAAAATATATGGCAGAAAAAATGCGGGAATTGCCGGAACAGTCCTGTATTATATCCCGGCGTTCCGGAGACGAATTCTGTATGTTTATTTACGGGTATGCAGACAGAGAACAGCTGACTAATCAGATTGAGGAATTCTGGGATGAGCTGAATTCTTATCCGGTAGTGTTACCGGATGGGAAAATCAGTCATCTTGTTGCTTCCGGAGGGATAGCTTTTCTGGAAGAAAATACAACATTTGCCCGGATGATGTATGATGCGGATCTTGCTCTATATGAAGCAAAAAAAGGTGCACCGGGAACATTTCGTATTTTTGAGGGAAATAATTAGATCCTGTATTTTTGTGAGAAAGGAATTTTATGGAGAACCAAAAGAAGGAATATAAACGCCGGATTCACTATTCCGGTTCATATCCCAGAAATTTTAAGGAGAAGTATAAAGAACTTCAGCCGGAAAAATATGCGGATACGGTGGAGAGAGTCATAAAAAAAGGGAGTACGCCCGCGGGAATGCATCTTTCTATTCTTGTCAGCGAAATTCTTGATTTTTTACAGATTAAACCCGGTCAGACTGGTCTGGATGCGACTCTCGGATATGGAGGGCACACAAAAGAAATGCTACGTTGTCTGGAGGGTCAGGGACATCTTTATGCGCTGGATGTGGATCCCATTGAGTCGGAGAAGACAAAAGAACGGTTAAAAAAACTGGGATATGGAGAAGATATTTTAACAGTAAAGCTGGAAAACTTTGCAAATGTTGACCGAATTGCGGAGGAGGCAGGAGTGAAGTTTGACTTTGTCCTGGCAGATCTGGGCGTTTCATCCATGCAGATAGATAATCCGGACCGGGGATTTTCCTATAAAGTGGAAGGACCGCTGGATCTTCGCATGAATCCGGAAAAGGGGGACAGTGCCGCAGAGCGTCTTACTCAGGTGACCAGAGAAGAACTTGAAGGCATGCTGGTGGAAAATGCCGATGAGCCCTATGCTGCGGAGATTGCCAGGGAAATAAAGAAACAGCAGAGAAACGGAAAGAAAATTGTGACGACGACAGATCTTCGCTGTTGTATAGAAAATGCACTGCATTTTCTCCCGGCTTTGGAACGGAAGGAAGCGGTAAAAAAATCCTGCGCCAGAACCTTTCAGGCGTTGCGTATTGATGTCAACAGCGAGTTCGAAGCACTTTATGCATTTCTCGATAAACTGCCGGATGTGATGGCACCCGGAGGGAGAGTAGCGATTCTCACGTTTCATTCCGGAGAGGACCGGCTGGTGAAAAAATCATTGAAGCAGTTGAAAAAGGCAGGAGTGTACGAGGAGATTTCCAAAGAAGTAATTCGTCCGTCTCTGGAAGAATGCCGGAAGAACAGCCGTGCCCGCTCGACGAAAATGCGCTGGGCAATCCGAGCAGGGAGAGAATGAAAAGAAAATGATGAGTAAAAAAAAGACATTGAAATATTCATTTATGTCAACACTGCCGGTGATGGCGGGGTATCTTGTTTTAGGAGCAGGCTTTGGGATTCTTCTTCATGAAAAAGGATACTCGTTCTGGTGGGCGGTCCTTATGAGCCTGTGTATCTACGCTGGATCCATGCAATATGTGGGTGTAGAACTGTTGTCGTGCGGAGCCTCTCTCCTTTCGGCGGCGATCATGACCCTGATGGTGAATGCAAGACACATCTTTTACGGAATTTCGATGGTGGAAAAATACCGGGATATGGGAAGAAAAAAACCATATCTCATATTTTCCCTGACGGATGAAACCTATTCCCTGGTCTGTGATGCAAACCTGCCGGAGGGTGTGGATAAAAAACAATATTATTTTCTGGTATCTCTATTCAACCAGTGCTACTGGGTGTTTGGATCGTTTCTGGGAGGTGTTTTGGGAAATATTATTCCGTTCAATACAAAAGGAATTGATTTTTCCATGACGGCATTGTTTGTCGTTATTTTTGTGGAGCAGTGGGAGAGTACAAAACAACATCTTCCCGCCATACTGGGACTGTTCTTTTCGGTGATATTTCTTATAATTTTCGGGGCAGGACATTTCCTGATTCCGGCGATGATCTCTATTCCGGTGGCATTGTTTGCTTTTAAGAAAAAGATAACGAAAGGGGATTCGGCAGATGATTGACCTTCAACATTCGTTGTTTTTGATTGGAGTTATGGCAATTGTCACAATATTTCTCCGATTTCTTCCTTTCGTCTTATTTTCGAAAAATACTCCCAAACCGATTTTATATCTTGGGAAAGTACTTCCACCGGCGATGATGGGTATGCTGGTTGTGTACTGTCTCAGAAATACACAGATTTTTGGATCCTCTCACGGAATCCCCGAAGCACTTTCTGTTCTTGTGGTAGTGGGACTACATAAATGGAGGCATAACACGCTGTTTTCTATTTTTGGAGGAACACTTTGTTATATGATACTGGTTCAGGCATTTTAAATTATGATATACTTAAATAAAAAAAGGCGGAGGAGAGAAAATGAATAACTTATTAATTGAAGCAAGTAAAGAGGGGAAGCCTTTTTTCAGCAAATCCATTGATTGTTTGAAGACGGTGGACGGAGAAGATCTTTTTCCGGAGGTTTTCGAAATTCCTTCCTGTGAGGCGCTGCACGAATATGAAGATTTAAATGATTTTGTGATTGGAATTACAGGCTTTATGATGGAAATGATTGATCCTTTTGATCTGCTGGTGGTCACTTCCTCCGATGAAGAAAATGTTTTGCTCTGGAGCATTGAGATTAAGCTCGATGGAACGGAAATCTCTCTGCGTACGATTGACTGGAAGAACAGTTCCTGTGTATATAGGAAGGAATAGAGAATGGATATTACGATGAAAGGACAGGCAACCAATGCGGTATGTGACCGCGTGGAAAAAAGTATCCGGAAAAAATTCCGGAAAAATATATGGTGTAAATTTACGAAGGCGATTAATCAATATGAACTTGTAAAAGAGGGAGACCGGATCGCAGTGTGTATTTCCGGTGGAAAAGATTCCATGCTTATGGCAAAACTTTTTCAGGAATTAAAGCTTCATAATAAATTTCCCTTTGAAGTGAAATTTCTTGTAATGGATCCGGGATATAGTGTGGCAAACCGGAAAGCGATTGAGGACAATGCCAGGAAACTGAACGTCCCGATTCATATTTTTGAGACAAATATTTTTGAGTCCGTGTTTCATATTGAAAAATCTCCCTGTTATCTTTGTGCGAGAATGCGCCGGGGATATCTTTACAATTTTGCCGGACAGCTTGGCTGCAATAAAATTGCGCTGGGTCATCATTATGATGATGTGATTGAGACCATTCTTATGGGGATGCTTTATGGAGCGCAGATTCAGACGATGATGCCTAAGCTTCACAGCACGAATTTTCCGGGAATGGAACTGATCAGGCCAATGTACCTTGTGCGGGAGGATGATATTAAGGCCTGGAGAGACTACAACGATCTGCAGTTCCTTCAGTGTGCCTGTAAATTTACAGAAGATTGTGCGAACTGTAATAATGAAGAAAATCAGTCCAAGCGTCAGGAAATGAAAAAGCTGATTCGGGAGTTAAAAAAGACAAATCCTTATGTGGAGGCTCATATTTTTAAAAGTGTGGAAAATGTCAACCTGGAAACGATCATTGCATATAAAAAGGACGGACAGAAACATCATTTTTTGGATACGTATTAAATGAAAACGAATAAATAGCTGCATTATTTTATGTTTTGATAAAAATAATGCAGCTATTTTATATTATTCTTTTGAAATTTACGATGATTTTACACAGGCAGGGTTTTGGACTTTACAAAGCTAAGGTAATCTGTAATGGAAGCAAAGGAAAGCTTAAGAAAATCATACAAGAAGGAAGGATTTTAGTTATGAAGAAATTTATCAGTGCAGCCTTAGTTCTGGCAATGTCACTTACCATGCTTACCGGATGCGGACAGAAAGCCGAAGACGGAGCAAAAGAAAGCAATGCAGATGATACGATCACAGTAATCTCCAGGGAAGACGGATCAGGTACCAGAGGAGCTTTTATTGAATTATTTGGAATTCAGGAAGAGGAAAACGGAGAAAAGGTTGATAAGACAACCGATGAGGCAAGTATTACAAATAGTACTTCCGTAATGATGTCTTCTGTTGCAAACGATGTAAACGGTATCGGTTACATTTCCCTCGGTTCTTTAAACGATACGGTAAAAGCCGTGAAGATTGATGGAGCAGAGGCTTCCGTTGATAACGTAAAGGCAGGAAATTACAAGATCGTAAGACCATTTAATATTGTTCTTGGAAAGAAAGCAAATGATGCTGCAAATGATTTTATAAGTTACATCATGAGCTCCGAGGGACAGCAGATTATCAAAGATAACGGATACATTTCCATAGACGATGCCGCTCCTGCATATGCAGCTACAGATGCGACAGGCAAAATTGTTGTAGGTGGATCTTCTTCTGTATCTCCTGTTATGGAAAAATTAATCGAAGCTTACGGCAAAGTAAATTCAAACGTAAAGGTTGAGTTACAGACGACAGATTCCACAACCGGTGTTTCTTCTACCGTTGATGGTTCTTACGATATCGGAATGGCATCGAGAGAATTAAAGGATGATGAGACTGCTCAGGGTGTGGAAGCAAAGACAATCGCACAGGACGGTATCGCTGTTGTGGTAAATAATGAAAATTCCGTGGATGAACTTAGTTCTGAACAGGTAAAATCCATTTTTACCGGTGAGACAACATCCTGGAGTGATATTACAAAATAAGGAGATTTGAGACATGGCAAAATCTAAAGAAAAAATAATGGAAGTCATCTTTCTCCTCGCTGCCTGTGTCTCAATCCTCGCTGTTGCATTAATATGTGTGTTTCTATTTGCAAATGGAATACCTGCTATGAAGGAAATCGGCTTTGCCGATTTCCTTTTTGGCAAAGCGTGGAAACCGGGCAATGATATATATGGTATTTTTCCAATGATTATGGGAAGTATTTATGTCACCGCAGGAGCGATCATCATCGGTGTTCCCATCGGACTGCTCACAGCAGTATTTATGGCCTGGTACTGCCCGGAGAAAATATATAAATTGATTAAACCGGCAGTGGATCTTCTGGCGGGAATTCCGTCAGTTGTTTACGGTTTTTTTGGTATGGTCGTAATCGTGCCGGCGATTCGTTACTATTTTGGGGGAACGGGAAGCAGTATTCTGGCAGCTTCCATCCTTCTGGGACTGATGATTCTTCCAACGATTATCGGGGTATCGGAAAGTGCCATCCGTGCTGTACCGCAGAGCTATTATGAGGGCTCTCTGGCATTGGGAGCAACCCATGAGCGCAGCATATTCCGAACGGTTTTACCGGCGGCAAAGTCCGGCATCATGGCAGGAGTTATTTTAGGAATCGGCCGTGCGATCGGAGAAACCATGGCAGTAATTATGGTAGCAGGAAATCAGGCAAGGATGCCTGCAGGTATTTTTAAGGGGATTCGTACACTGACAGCAAACATAGTAATTGAGATGGGATATGCGGAAGGTCTCCACAGAGAGGCTCTGATTGCAACGGGTGTAGTACTCTTTGTATTCATTCTGATCATTAACCTTTCCTTCTCCCTGGTAAAAATGCATTCGGAAAAGGAGTGAGGATTGATATGGCAGAAAAAATAGTTAACATGGAAGTAGCTCAGGAACCGGAAATTATGGCCGGGGAGCGCCCGATGAACCGTCTTACTTTAAAAGACCGCCTGAAATCATATCGGAGATCGCCTGGTTCTTTTTTCGTCATGCTACTGGTTGTGCTGTCTGCAGCAGCGACAATTGCGGCATTGATCTATCTGATTGCGTATATTTTAATAAACGGCGTACCTTATTTAAACAGCGAACTATTTTCCTGGACATACACCTCGGATAATGCGTCCGTCGTTCCGGCGCTGATTAATACGGTAATTATTGCGGCAATCGCTCTGCTTTTAGCGGTTCCTTTTGGTATTGGCTCAGCAATTTATCTTGTGGAATACGCCAAAAAAGGGAATAAACTGGTAAAAATAATTCGTCTGACGGCAGAAACACTGACAGGAATCCCGTCGATTGTATATGGTTTGTTCGGCATGTTATTTTTTGTTACGGCATTAAAATGGAAATTTTCCGTTCTTGCCGGATCGTTTACACTGGCAATTATGATTTTGCCGGTGATTCTTCGAACAACAGAAGAAGCACTACTTGCTGTGCCGGATTCTTACCGGGAAGGCAGTTTTGGCCTTGGAGCAGGAAAATTACGGACAATTTTTCGCATTGTTCTTCCGGCAGCAGTTCCCGGCATCCTTTCCGGTGTGATTCTTGCTACGGGAAGAATTGTTGGAGAAACGGCAGCACTGATCTATACAGCGGGTACGGTGGCATCAATTCCATCGAGTGCATTTTCTTCCGGTCGTACTCTGGCGGTACATATGTATCTTCTGGCAAATGAAGGACTTCATGTAAATCAGGCTTATGCCACAGCAGTAATTCTCCTGCTCCTTGTGATTTTGATCAATGGTTTATCCTCACTGATCGCAAAGAAAATAGCAAAGGCATAGAGAAAGGGCATAAAACAAAAAGAAAAAGAAAAACTAACAGAAAGGCAGGAAAACTTCTTGAAAAATAAGATGACAATCAAAGACCTGAATTTATATTATGGTCAGTTTCATGCGTTAAAAGATATTAATTTAAATATACAGGAAAAAGAAATTACAGCATTTATCGGTCCGTCGGGATGTGGGAAATCCACACTGTTAAAATCATTAAACCGGATGAATGACCTGGTGGAGGGCTGCAAGATTACAGGAAAGGTGGAGCTTGACGGAACGGATATTTATCGGGATATGGATGTAAATCTTCTTCGGAAAAATGTCGGAATGGTATTTCAGAAACCAAATCCATTTCCGATGAGTGTTTATGATAATATCGCTTACGGACCAAGGACCCACGGAATCCGCAGTAAGGCAAAGCTTGATCAGATTGTGGAAGAAGCCTTACGGGGTGCGGCAATCTGGGATGAATTAAAGGACCGTCTGAAAAAAAGTGCTCTTGGTTTGTCCGGTGGACAGCAGCAGCGTCTTTGCATTGCCCGGGCACTGGCAGTAAAACCGGAAGTTCTTTTGATGGACGAACCGACATCTGCCCTGGATCCGATTTCTACAATAAAGATTGAGGAGCTTGCCCAGGAGTTAAAGAAGAATTATACCATTGTTATGGTTACCCACAATATGCAGCAGGCAACCAGAATTTCAGATAAAACAGTATTTTTCCTTCTTGGAGAAATTATTGAGACCGGAAAAACGGACGAACTGTTCTCCATGCCGAAGGATAAACGGACAGAAGATTATATAACGGGGAGGTTTGGATGATATGCGAAGCCATTTTGACGAACAGCTGGCACAGCTTAACAAAGATATGATCGATATGGGTACTATGGTTGAGGAATCTATCAGTAAGGCGGTAAATGCGCTGATCAGGCAGGATGAGGAACTGGCTCGTCAGGTTGCTGCCGGCGACGGAGAGATTGACAGGGCGGAAAGGAAGATTGAAGATTTGTGTATTCGCCTTTTGCTTCAGCAGCAGCCGGTGGCAAAAGATTTAAGGAATATATCTGCAGCTCTTAAAATGGTAACAGATATGGAGCGAATCGGTGATCATGCGGCGGATATTTCCGAACTTGCCATGGTACTTTGCAAAAAGCCTTATGTAAAACAGTTTGACCATATTGAGGAAATGGCAAAGGAGACTATGGTTATGCTCATCCAGAGTCTGGAAGCCTATGTGGATAAAGATCTGGATAAGGCAGAAAAAGTAATTGCCCACGATGATGTAGTGGATGAATTATTTGAGAAAATAAAAAAAGAACTCGTTGAGATGATAAGAAGTCATGCCGACGAGGGAGAGCAGGCAGTGGATATTCTCATGGTGACCAAGTATTTTGAGCGAATCGGTGATCATGCGACCAATATCGCAGAATGGGTAATTTTCTCCATAACCGGCGAACGGGAATAAAATAACTCGACACTTTACATAGATTTTACATAGTACTCTCTTTGGATTTTACATATATATGATAATGTAAATTTACGTCATGAAAACGTAAATTATAAGTATGAATTATGTAAACGGGAAGGGAGAATACTATGAATATTTTCGGTGTATTGACAATGATAGGAGGACTGGCACTATTCTTATACGGTATGGATGCCATGGGACAGGGACTGTCCAAACTGTCTGGAGGCCGGATGGAGCGGCTTCTTGAAAAACTGACTTCAAAAAGAATTATGGCAGTGTTACTGGGTGCCGGAGTGACGGCGGTTATCCAGTCCTCTTCTGCGACAACGGTTATGGTTGTCGGTTTTGTAAATTCCGGCATCATGAAATTAAATCAGGCAGTCGGAATTATTATGGGTGCCAATGTGGGCACAACGATCACATCCTGGCTTTTAAGTCTTACGGGAATCAAAGGGAGTAACTTTATCCTTCAGATGTTAAAGCCATCTTCTTTTTCTCCGATTCTTGCCATGATCGGCGTGGGTCTGATCATGTTTTCCAAAGATGATAAAAAGAAAGATATCGGCAGTATTTTCATTGGATTTTCCATTCTGATGTTTGGAATGGAGACGATGAGCGGTGCCGTAAAACCGCTGGCGGACAATGAGAAATTTACCGGTATTCTCACAATGTTTTCCAATCCTGTTCTTGGCTTACTTGCCGGAACAGTTCTCACCGCAGTGATTCAGAGCTCTTCCGCATCTGTCGGTATTCTACAGGCACTTTGTGCGACCGGCGCGGTGAATTTCGGAACAGCGATTCCAATTATTATGGGTCAGAATATCGGAACCTGTATCACGGCCATTATTTCCAGTATCGGTACAAGCAAAAATGCAAAAAGAGCAGCGGCAGTTCATCTTCTCTTTAATATGACCGGCACCATCATTTTCATGGTAGTTTTCTATGCCCTGAATGGATTTGTGCATTTCAGTTTTCTGGCAACGGCAGCAACGCCGGCCGGGATTGCCATTGTTCACAGTTTATTTAATATTGGCGCAACAATTTTACTGTTCCCGTTTGCAAATCTTCTTGAAAAACTTGCGATTCTTGCAATTCCGGATAAAGAAACCGAAGTGGAAGGAATGCAAGAAGACGAGAAGCTTCCGGTTTTTGCAAGACTGGATGAGCGTTTCCTGGACAAGCCTGGTTTTGCTATAGATGAGTGTAAGATCGTTGCAGTAAAAATGGCAAAAAAAGCGCAGAAAGCAATTTCCCTTGCCATTGATCTCATGGATAATTATGAGGAAAACATGGCCTCAAAAGTGGAAAAACTCGAGGATCAGGTTGATCAGTATGAGGATGCTCTTGGGTCCTATCTGGTAAAATTGAGCAGTAAGGATCTGTCCCGGAAAGAGAGCCGCACCGCATCGGTCATTCTTCACTGTATTGGCGATTTTGAGCGAATTTCTGACCATGCAGTAAATATCAAGCAGGCTGTGGAGGAGATGCAAAAGAAGAATCTGCATTTTTCTCAGAAGGCGAAAGAAGAACTGAAAATTTTCTCTGATGCGATTAAAGATATTGTGGACAGAGCAGTCATGTCGTTTGAGACGGGCGATCTGGCCCTTGCTCGTGAGGTGGAGCCATTAGAACAGGTGGTAGATTCCCTGAATATTGAGGAAAAACATAGACATATTGATCGTCTCAGAGGTGGAAGGTGTACGATTGAACTTGGATTTATTCTTTCAGACATTTCCACAAACTTCGAGAGGGTTGCGGACCATTGCTCTAATATTGCTGTTTGCCTTTTACAGATAGAAGAAGGCGGATTTGACACTCATGAATATCTTGATATACTTAAAGAAGAGAACAGCGAAGAGTTTCGCCAGGAATATATGGAACTCAGTAAAAAATATGCATTGCCGGAAAGCATACACGGAGGAAAATAGCGATGGCAAATATATATATTGTGGAAGATGACACAAGTATTCAGGAGATAGAGGCGATTGCACTGAAAAACAGCGGGCATACGGTATATCAGTTTGAAGATGCCGCTCATTTTTACAAAAAACTCGAGGAGAAACTTCCGGATCTGGCAATCCTTGATATTATGCTTCCTGATGAGGACGGGTATGAGATTGTTAAGAAACTTCGTAAAAATCCGGTGACGAAGAAATTGCCTGTAATCATGGTGACTGCCAAGACCTCGGAAATTGATATGGTAAGAGGCCTGGATATCGGGGCAGATGATTATATTAAAAAACCGTTCTCTGTCATTGAATTTATCACCAGGGTAAAAGCTGTACTGCGTCGTACGGTTGACCAGCCCGATGATAAGTACATGACGATCGGAGACATTTTTCTAGATAATGAGCGCCATATGGTTTATGTGGATAATGAAGGGGTGGAACTGACCTATAAAGAGTATGAGCTTTTAAAACTTCTTATGAAAAATGCAGGAATTGTACTTTCCCGGGAAATGATTATGGAGAGGGTCTGGGATACGGAGTTTGAAGGAGAATCCCGTACGGTGGATATGCATATCAAAACTCTGCGCAAAAAGCTCGGAAAGAGCAGCAGCCATATTAAGACAGTCCGGAATGTGGGCTATGTGATGGAATAACAGGAAAGGAAAGGAAAGGATTTCCATGCGAAAGAAGATAAATGTCCAGCTGGTGACGATTTCCGTGCTGGCAGTTGCGTCGACGGTGATTATGATGCTGTTTGCCTTTTATGACTCGTTTCAAAATCAGGTAAAAGATGACCTGGAGGTAAATGCCCTTGTTTTAAAACATACCGGTCTATTTAATAAAGAAAATATCGGTTCCCTGCATTTTAACTATGAAAAGCTTCGGGTTACCTGGATTGATGCAGATGGAAATGTTCTTTATGATAATGATGCGGACATTGGGAACATGGATAACCATATGAGCCGACCGGAAATTAAGAGTGCGTTTGCAGACGGAGAAGGAAGTGCTGTGCGCAAATCAAAGACGCTCAACACAAATACTTTTTATTATGCCGTTCGTCTCACCGATGGTTCCGTACTTCGTGTTGCAAGAAATGCGAGCAATATCTGGAGTATTTTAACCAGGGTCCTTCCCATTGCAGTGGTCACGCTCATTCTTATGATTGCCCTCTGCATTGTTCTGGCTCACTTTATGACCAGAAATCTTTTGCGGCCGATTGAGCAGATGGCTGTTGACATAAATGATTTTTCCATCACGCCGGCATACAGGGAACTGGTACCTTTTGTCACGACAATCCGTGCCCAGCATGCGGATATTTTAAAAAGTGCCCGGATGCGTCAGGATTTTACGGCCAATGTTTCCCATGAGCTAAAAACACCACTGACTGCAATCTCCGGATATGCAGAGCTGATTGAAAACGGGATGGTGGCTCCTTCCGAAATTGGGGAGTTTGCCGGGAAAATAAGAAAGAATGCAAGAAGGCTTTTATCCCTGATCAATGATATTATCCGGCTTTCCGAGCTGGATAGTGCGGATACCCGTATTGTCATGGAAAAATTTGATCTTCTGGAAGAAACACAAGTCTGTGTGGAGAATCTCCAGATGTATGCCCAGAAAAATGATGTGACCATATCCTGTGAGGGAGAGCCGGTGGAAGTGACAGCGAATCGGGATATGATAGGAGAACTTATCAATAATCTCTGTGAAAATGCCATTCGATATAATAATAAAAACGGTACGGTCTGCGTGAAAACAGGTTCTCGGGACGGACATGCCTTTCTATGTGTAAAGGATACGGGAATCGGTATTCCAAAGGAACATCAGAAACGAATTTTTGAGCGCTTTTACCGGGTGGATAAAAGCCGTTCCAAGCAGACCGGCGGTACAGGACTTGGTCTTGCCATTGTAAAACATGTGGTGGCACTCCATGATGCACAGATTCACCTGGAAAGTGAAGAGGGGAAGGGAACAGAAATTACGGTTATTTTTTAACTGACTATATAAGTTTCTTGGCTGGCTGGATTAAAATTAAAAATAATAGACAACTGACTATATTGACTATATACAAATTGGATATTTTAATATGGCCATTTCTGTTATATGATTCTGCACAAAAGTAATTGGAAGGGAAAGAAAGGAGCTTGAACATGGAAAACAGTGCAAAAAAACAATATGAATTAAATAAAGAACTTGCCCAGATGTTAAAGGGCGGTGTAATCATGGACGTAACTACACCGGAGCAGGCAAAGATCGCAGAAGCAGCGGGTGCCTGTGCAGTTATGGCATTAGAGAGAATTCCTGCAGATATCCGCGCAGCCGGCGGAGTATCCAGAATGAGTGATCCGAAGATGATCCGCGGAATTCAGGAAGCCGTGTCCATCCCTGTCATGGCAAAATGCCGGATCGGACATTTTGCAGAGGCACAGATTTTAGAAGCAATTGAAATTGACTATATTGATGAGAGTGAAGTGCTCTCACCTGCAGATGATGTTTATCATATCGACAAAAAACAGTTTAAAGTACCGTTTGTATGTGGTGCAAGAGATTTAGGAGAGGCTCTTCGCCGTATTAATGAAGGGGCATCCATGATTCGAACAAAAGGCGAACCGGGAACCGGTGACGTTGTACAGGCTGTCCGCCATATGCGAATGATGAACCAGGAGATTGCAAGACTTACTTCCATGAGGGAAGATGAGCTTTTTGAAGCAGCAAAAGAACTCAGGGTACCTTATGAGCTGGTACTTCAGGTACACGATACTGGAAGACTTCCTGTTGTGAACTTTGCAGCCGGCGGAGTTGCCACTCCTGCAGATGCTGCCCTGATGATGCAGCTTGGTGCGGAAGGTGTATTCGTTGGATCCGGTATCTTTAAATCCGGAAATCCGGAGAAGAGAGCCAATGCCATTGTGAAGGCAGTGACCAACTACAAAGATGCCAAACTTCTTGCAGAACTTTCCGAAGACCTTGGTGAGGCAATGGTCGGAATTAATGAAAATGAGATAAAACTTTTAATGGCAGAAAGAGGAAAATAAAATGAAAGTTGCGGTACTGGCAGTTCAGGGGGCTTTTATTGAACATGAGAAGGCTTTGGAAAGACTGGGTGTCGAAACAGTGGAATTGAGAAAAGCCGAAGATGTGGAGAAGGATTTTGATGGCCTCGTACTTCCGGGTGGAGAGAGTACAGTGCAGACCCATCTTTTAAAAGAACTTTGCATGCTTGAGTCATTAAAGAAAAAAATAGAGGAGGGTATTCCCGTTCTGGCCACCTGTGCCGGACTCATCCTTCTGGCCCAGAATGTGTCTAATGATGAGAAAAGATGCTTTTCCACTCTTCCTGTCACAGTAAAAAGAAATGCCTATGGCAGACAGCTTGGCAGTTTTTATTATGAGGGAGAGATCGAGGGAATCGGCCGTTTCCCGATGGAGTTTATCCGGGCTCCTTACATCGAATCGGTGGGAGACGGAGTAAAAGTTCTTGCGGAAGTGGAAGGAAAAATTGTGGGTGTTTCATTCCGAA
Source organism: Eubacterium sp. (assembly GCA_022776205.1). Taxonomy (GTDB): domain Bacteria; phylum Bacillota; class Clostridia; order Lachnospirales; family Lachnospiraceae; genus Anaerobutyricum. The sequence continues at coordinate 3,178 of JALFIK010000142.1, read as the reverse complement.
ATCAGATAGCGTTTTCTTTCCATCCGGAACTTACGGGCAATGATGCGATTCATAAGAAACTGGTTGAGATGATACAATCCAGATAAACAAGAAAAAATAAGATTCAGACCGACGATTTTTGATAGTCGGTCTGTTTTTATGTAATAGGAAAGTCCGAAAGCTTTCCTATTTTACATAAAAAAGCCCTCCGGGCAGGATTCTTTCTTGATTCAGGGAGTTTTGTATTAAAAACGATATATGAAATTTTTAATAAAGGAAAATGTCATTAATATTTCGAATGTTACGGAAATATTAATAAATATTGCAAAAGTCACAATTAAGACATATTTTAAGCCTATAATATAAATCGGAACGACGAGTTTGCAATATATACATGGAGATTTAAAATATGTTAAATAAATTAAAGCGTTTCGTGATTATCGCATTTACTGCTGTTTTTATCTTGAATATTTCGCCGTTGGCCGGGGTAAAGAGTGTCGGAGAGGTTGAGGCTGCCACAGCCATGGCAGGAACCGTAAGCTCTACGAATCTGGATCTGCGGGCAAGAAAAAGTGCAAAGTCTGATAGAATTGCTGTTTTACATAAAGGAAATGTTGTCTCTGTACTTACGTTTAATAAAAAATGGGTAAAGGTTCAGATTAACGGGATTACAGGTTATGTAAAAGGAAAGTACATCGCTCTTCCAAACGGAGCAACCGCTTCAAACACTGCATACATCAGTAAAGGTCAGCAGGTTGCAAATTATGCAGTGAAATTTGTCGGAAATCCGTATAGATGGGGCGGAAGTTCTCTTACAAGAGGAACAGATTGTTCCGGATTTGTAATGAGCGTTTATAAGAAATTTGGAAAATCTCTTCCGCATTCTTCCTATGGTCAGAGAAGATGTGGCAAGAAAGTAAGAGGCTTAAGGAACGCAAAAGCCGGTGATATTATTTGTTATAGCGGACATGTTGCTATTTATATGGGAAATAATACGATTGTCCATGCCAGCAATCCGAGAGAAGGCATTAAGATTACCCGTGGTGCGGCATACCGTTCCATTGTAACAATTCGCAGAATGTTTTAATTTTAAATATATTTTATAAAAAGGAAGTGCATGGCACTTCTTTTTTTGATAGGAAATTACTCCATTTCCAATTAAAAAAAACTCTGGGACAGGAAAAAAACAGTTGTACAAACAACTGCAATGGGTTATAATGTCTAAAGAAATTAAATAGGATCTTCGGGGCAGGGTGTAATTCCCTACCGGCGGTATGCATCATGGATGTGAGCCCGCGAGCCATTGGCATGATCCGGTGAGATTCCGGAGCCGACAGTATAGTCTGGATGAGAGAAGAGTAGAAGAAGGGCAGGAGATATGGTATAAGTCCCATGTATTTTTGGGCTGCTCTTACTCATATAAGATGTTTCTCGTTCCCCGATATGAAAATATCGGGGATTTTTCTATTATATAAAAAATCTCTCCGGGGGATGCGCATTCGCACAATAAGATATCAGAAAAAATGAGTTGGAGGATTTGAAAATGAGTCAGTATTATCTTGGATTTGATGCAGGTACACAAAGTGTCAAGGTTGCCGTGTATGATGAGAATATGAACCGTGTTGTCTCGTCTGCCTCACCGACCACTCTGGATTACCCAAAACCGGGCTGGGTGAATATGGACGTGGATGAATATCTCACTCTCACAATAAAAGGGATGCGGGAATGTTCAAATCTGATGAAAGAAAAAGGTCTGGATGTTACAAAGGTGAAGGCAATCATGGGGGATGGTGTGATCTGCGGAATCTGTGGAGTGGATGCAGAAGGGAATGCGATTACCCCGTATATCAATTACCTGGATTCAAGAACAAAGGATGATGTGGATCTGGTAAATAGCTGGGATCTTGAGATTTTCGGAAAAGAAACGGGAAATCCGGAAGCAAACTGCATGTTTCCCGCAATGTTCGCGCGCTGGTTTTTGAAAAATGTGGATGGATTTCGAGAGAAAGGTGTGAAATTTGTTCATGATGCTCCTTATGTTCTTGCCCATCTGGCCGGTCTTCGGGCAGAAGATATGTTTATTGACTGGGGAACGATGTCGGGCTGGGGACTTGGCTATAAAGTGGAGGAGAAATGCTGGTCACCGGAGCAGCTGGAGATCCTTGGAATTCCGGAATCCATGATGCCCCGTATTGTGAAGCCATGGGATATCATCGGGCATCTTACTCCGGAGATGGCAGAGCAAACCGGATTTCCAGCAGGGATTCCGATTTGTGGTGGTGCGGGAGATACGATGCAGTCTATGATTGGGAGTGGGAATATAGAAGCCGGACAGGCTGTGGATGTGGCCGGTACTTGTTCCATGTTCTGTGTGTCCACAAAAGGAATTGTTCCGGAACTCAGCAAAAAAGGAACCGGGCTGATTTTTAACAGCGGCTCCCTTCCGGATACGTATTTTTACTGGGGATATATCCGTACCGGAGGATTGGCTCTTCGATGGTTTAAAGATAATATTTGCAGAAAAGAGGAGGATGGCAGTTATTATAAAGTTCTGGAAAAGGATGCACAAAAAGTGCCGGCAGGTTCGGACGGTGTTTTATTTTTGCCATATCTTACCGGGGGAACAAACGACACGAAGGATGCGGTGGGATGTTTCCTTAATATGACAATGGATACAGATCAGGCCACCCTGTGGCATGCTGTTTTGGAGGCGATTGGATATGATTACATGGAAATCACGGATCTTTACCGTTCAGCTGGCATTCATTTCAGCCGTATTACCATCACGGAGGGCGGAAGCCGTGACGATATGTGGAATCAGATGAAAGCAGATATGTTAGACAGTCATACTGTGACTCTGGAAAATGCGGCGGGAGCAGTCATGACAAACTGTATGTTTGGCGCCTATGCGGTCGGAGATGTGGAAGATATTGTGACAGCATTAACGGGCAGTATCCATTTGAAAAATGAATTTGAACCGGTGAAAGAAAATGTAGATTTTTATCGACGTCAATATGAGAAAAAGACCGTATTGGTAAAAAATGCCATGACGGAGGCCTTCGCATTATTAGGAGAACTAAGGTAATGAAAGGCGGGGAATTCTACCCCGCCAAATCTTTCCTTGCAATTTTACGGGTTATTTGTTATAATTAGCGCTGTGTTTTGGAGATGTACCCAAGTGGCTGAAGGGTCCGCACTC
>JALFIK010000137.1 GCA_022776205.1 Eubacterium sp. | reverse complement strand
GATGTAGATGCATCCTGATCGAAGAATAAAACAGCGGCAAATTCGTCTCCGCCCATACGGCAGGAATAATCTTTTTTCCGAAGAGAAGAATGGAGAGAATGGGCGACCAGAATCAAAAATTTATCACCATTATGATGGCCGAAGGTGTCATTGTATTCTTTAAACAAATCCACATCAATCATTAACATCATAATCCGTGAGTTTCTTTTTGTCAGTTCCCTCTCAACATTATTTTGGAAGGAAGCATGGTTTAATAAGCCGGTCAAAGAATCTTTTTTGTAATTATTTTCCCAGTGTTTCAACATGGATTGTGCTTTTTGCTGTTCTGTTTCCGTCATCATTTTTATCGAGTAAGAATTGGAAATATCTGCAATAATAATCTCGGAACGTTCTGCCCGTACAGCGGAATCGTAATACTTCCTTCCAAAACAGAACACATAAATATAGGAACCGTCTTTTCGGCGAAGTTTATGTTCCTGAAAAACGAGGGGACTTTTGGCAAGGCTGGCACTTGTCTGGCATAGATATTCTGTCCGGTCTTCTTCCGGAATCAGATCAGACTGGATAATCGTGTTTTTCTGAATGTCTTCAGAGGTGTAACCGGTCAGTTTTTCAAAGTTTTCATCTATGGACACAATGGTCATTTCCTCATTAAGAAGATAACGGCTGAAAGGAATCGGATGAACACTGTGATTTTTAATCTGTGAATGATCGAATTTATTTTCTGCAAGTTCCGGTTTTGCCTTTTCGGATTCCGTATTTTTTCTAAATATTGTATCCGGGGTTTCTTTGAGCATACAGATGAATTCGGAGACAATATGGGGATCGAACTGGCTGCCGGCGCATCGTTTTAATTCTTCCACTGCATCGGAAACAGACATGGCACGGCGATAAGGCCGGTCATTGGTCATGGCATCATAAGAGTCTACTACTGCGATAATTCGGGATAATAAAGGAATCTGTTCTTCTCTTAAACGATCCGGATATCCTTTTCCATCCCATCTCTCATGATGATGAAGAATATCCTGGGCAATTCCCTTTAATTCTGTGTTGCTGTTTGCAATTTCATAGCCTTTTTTCGTATGGGATTTGATAATGGCCCATTCTTCATCGGATAATTTCCCAGGTTTATTTAATATTTCGAGGGGAATTCCGATTTTTCCGATATCATGGAGCAGACAGAGGAGAGAGAGCTGACTTTGCTGAAAATCTGTAAGACCGATTCTTTTTCCCAGTTGTGCTCCCATAAGCTGCGTTCTTTTTACATGGTTTTCTGTGTCATTGTCACATTCTTTTAATGCACGAATGAGTGATGTGAGCATTTCAGAATGAACAGAATGTTTGTCGAGGAGTTTTTTTGTTTTCATTGCTACTGCGGCAGTGTGAATCGCATCCAGAATATCAGGCTTGTCTTCGGATGTAGTACTGACTGCATATTGGATGTTATCTTCGAAATGTGCGGCAACCTGGCTCAGGCAGGAATGCATGGTCTCTCTGTCTGTGTGATTGCAAAGTGCAATGAGGTTGGCTTCCAGACCACGTACAAAATAAGTGTGTTCCGGCATATATTTTCTCATTGTATCTGCAAGTTTTTTGATTTTCTGATTTCCGGTATAATTTCCCTGGGTGCTGTTGATGACGGACAAATTGTTTATATCACAGATTGCAATGATCACAGGGGCAGTAAAAGACTCGTTCGTTTCCAGAATAAACTGACGGAAACTTTCCCAGTTCTGGAATCCTGTTAAAAGATCTGTTTCCAGAGCTGTGTCCGTAAAGACGAATAACTGTCCAAGAAGCTGACCTTCTTCATTTTTCAGTTTTCGAATATCACACCGTAGAGGTCTGATTTTTTCTCCTTTTGTTACATAATATTGAAAACTGTCATTTCCTTTTCCGGAATCAGGGGGAAGATGATAATCCCTTACAAAATCATCTATATAAGAACAGGTTTCTTTTTGAATGCCTCCAAGAAGATGATTGGCATTTTCATTAAAGAGAGTCAGATTATTGTCATAATCAAAGAGAACAATCCCCTGATCAATATTTTCAAAAATACTGGTTTTTAGCCGGTTGAGCATACCGTGAGAGGAGTAATTAAAACAGCTCCAGTAAAGAAGAAAGGCAGTCAGACTGTAACCACAGATGGAATAATCCAGAAGGTTATAGACATTAAGTCCCGGCAGATAGAGAAAGACGGCATTGACAAATACAATTGCCAGGATTCCTAAAACCACATAGTAATACTGTGCACGGTATTCTTTCGGTATTCTGCGGGATTTTCGAATCAGAAGAATTAAAATTACTGCAACAAGGAAATAAGTAAAGAGCAGATGCATCCAGTAGAGAGGTTTCATCTGATAGCTGTATTTTGCAATGAGTGTGTCTCTGCGTACATAATGAATTGCAAGTTCTTTTACCGGATTGATGAGAAATATAATAATTTCAAACAAAGTATAAGAAATAATTCCCTTTAATGCAATTTTCCCTAATTTTGTAAATTTACGTCTTGTAAAATAGACTGTGAATATAAGAAGGCAGACAAGCATCAGATCAATACTGATGAAGTAGATGCTGGACATCAGGGACATACAGAAATAACTGTCATTCAGGATGCTGATCAGATAACTGATATCGACAACGGCTGCCCCGGCACAGGCATACCCCAGATACCGGCCGACAGAGTTGTTCTTTTTCACTGAGCTTACAGATAATATTACATCAATAATCGCGATTAGTATAGAAATGATAATATAACAATTGAGAAATAGTTTATTCATACTGATTCCCCTTCCATATGTCGTGTTTGCACGAATGATGTCGAATACTCTATTCTCAGTATATAAAATGAATGGACAAAAATCAATGAGAATCATTAAAAAAACTATATTTATTATAAATTTTTATAAACAAAATGCTTTCCCTATTGTTTCACCCTGAAGGACTTTTGTTTCGATGCCCCGGGCAGACAGGGACAAAAGTTCCGAGTTCGGAAGAACTTTATCATGTTGAGTGAGAAGAAGGATCGTGGACCCACCAAAAGCAAAATATCCCCTTTCCTGTCCTCTTTTTACAGAGATACCGGAGCACCTTTTTTTGTGATTTACAATTTTCCCTACCATCATGGCCCCAACTTCCATTTGGAGGAGAGTACCGAAATGTCTGGATTTCAGAAGGGAATATTCCCGGCAGTTTTCTTTGTAGATTGGAACCTGCCCGGCGGCAGCAGGATTTACGGTATGAAGGACACCGTCTATTGTCCGTTCTGCGGAGCGGATGGCATCGTCAACGTAAATATAGCGGTGATAGTCATCCACAGACAGGCGGAATAAAAAAAGAAAACCGCCCTCAAAATGGCGTGCGAGCGTTTCATTTTTTAAAAGCTGTTCTAAAGTATAGCGGGTATTTTTTATACGGAATGTGCTGGTTTGAGTGATGGGATACACGGTCAGTCTTGCATCGCAGGGACTGATCAGATGTTTGGGATTTTCTGAAAAAGGCCTCGAATCTTTTTTTAACCGGCGGGTAAAAAAGTCATTAAAAGATGAAAAAGTCTTTTTTTCACATTCTCGAAGAGAAATATGATTCAGCCGGATAAATGGTCTGATCAGAAAGCGGGAAGCTCTGCTGTCTAAAAACTGTCCGGCGATTTTCGAAAAAGCAGGAGTTATAAAAGGACGGATCAGGAATCTTGTGGCAGCATGGCCGTAAATTTGTTCTAAAATACGGTCCTGTAATGTGTTTTCCTGCTCAATGTGATCCTTATATGCACAATATCTCATCTTGTATGTACTCCCTTCCAGACGCAAAACATTCGTATGACGGCAATGGCAACGATGGCCACCATGACAGTAAGTTCTTTATTTGTTGGTTTTCTAAATTGAAAATCAGTGATAAATAAAAGACCGACGATAAATACCATAATGTGAAGAAACCAGATGAAATTTTCCGGACATAACGGTTCTGTAAGAAAAAGAAGGGGCAATATAACGGATATGGAGGTAATGGGAAGCCCCTGATAAAATTTTCGCTTTTCATCGGTATTGGCCTGCCGTTTTCCTTCCATTACGTTAAAATATCCCAGACGGATTATACCGGCAAGTCCGTAAAATATGAGAAGAAGGATACTGTAAAAATGCCGCATCCCCAGCTCATAGCACAGAATAATGGGAAAAACACCGAAACAGACGATATCACAGAGAGAATCAATCTGGATGCCAAATTGTTTTTCATCCTCTGTCCGGTTTTTTTTGGTGCGGGCGACTTTTCCGTCAAACATATCAAACAGGCCGGAAAGAGCCAGACAGAATACTGCCCAGCTAAAATGTCCTGCCGTCGAAAGAAAAATTCCGCAGACAGAGCAGGCGAAACTGATATAAGTAAGTATTACCGTATAATCATAAAATCCTATCATATGTAATAATCTCCCTGATTTTAATTTATATTTGAATGAGATTCGGTTTCTCTTTGTTTATTTCCTATGGTAAGCTGTGCAATAACTGTAAAAAAAGCACTGATGAGCAGTTCTCCGTAATAGCCGAGTCCTCTGGAAAGAACTAGGCCAGGAAGAAGAAGGTTTCCAAATACAGGATGGAAAATTTTAAGAAACAGGGTCTCACTGATTCCCATTCCTCCCGGAAGCGGAAGCATATCAACGGATACGGAAATGACAGCCTGAAGAAGAATCACGGAAAAAACTCCGGTTCCCTGAAGATGAAAAGCCCTGTAAACAAACCAGGTTACCGAAAATAATGCAAATCTCTGGATAAAGGTAATCAGCAGAATGACTGCAATTACTTTTTTGTGTTCTTCAAGATAGGATGCGGTGGCGTGGTAAACATCCATGGACTGATTCAGGCGTGCGAGCCGGTGTTCTTTCTTTTTGATAAAAGGCAGACATTCCAGAAATTCCAGTCCCTTTATCAGTATCGTTTTTGCAAGAAGAGGATGAAAAACAAGTAGAAGCATTGCAAAAACACAAAATATGTTCAGTATAATACCAAGATAAAAAACCGGTAAAATGTCTTCTAAATAAGTGTGTAGAAATTCCTGCCCCAGAAGTAATATCCCGATTCCCACAATGACCAGTACTGCTTTGTAGGTAATCGTTACAATCATGAGAATTACCGTGGATACAGGAAGAGAAATCTGTTCCTTTTTCATGTAATATAGCTGCATGGGCTGACCACCGCTGGCTGACGGAGTAATGCAGCTGAAAAAAAATCCTACGGAAGAAAAAAGGAAACAGGTTCTTTTTTTTACACGAATCTGAAAAGAATGCATCATGTACCAGAGGATAATGGATTCTCCCCAGATAAATAGGAAGATGCAGACAGCGGCCGGAATGAGCCACAAATAGTCCGCCTGTTTTGTGGCGTCAAGGACACAAGAGAGGTCTTCACCATGAAAAATGCCATAAACGGTCAGGGTAAAAATAATAAAAAGAAATATAAGGTTTCCTGCCATTTTCTTTTTATTTTTCAAACCATTTCCTCCCTGTGTTTTCTGTTTTTTGCAGTATTATTTTATATATGTCCGACAGGCACGTATGTCCTGCTGCCCACCAGGTAATTTCCGCAAGAATTACACCGCCGGCCACATCGAAAAGTACGTGTTGTTTGGTCGTAAGGGTGGAGATAAAAACAGCAATGGCTGCAATGCATGACAATTTCTGGTACCAGGAGGGGATTTCCTTCCGGTTCCGGATGCCAATGTAGCAAAACCAGCTGGTCAGGCAGTGGATGGAAGGGAAAAGATTGTCTGCTGCGTCGACCCGGTAAAGGAAGCGCATTCCCTGATTCCAGAAACCTGTCGCGGGAATCTCCGGTCGGATATTTGTGGTCGGAAGTACTAAAAAAAAGACAAAGCAGACCAGTCTTGCCGTGATATCAGCCGAAAAAAAACGGCAGACAGATTCTCTGTCTTCTCTCGCAATCAAAATATAATTAACAATCCAGAAAATATAACATCCAAAGTAAATCATCAGGGTCCAGGGAATCAGAGGAATTCTATTATCCAATGGTGTTTCAAGTACAATATGGGGTAAATTCCCGGCAAGAAGTCTTCCTCCGTAATATGCGACGGAATTCATTATGACAGTGAAAAGCAGTGGAAGGATGCTGTAGGCCGGAATAATGTGAAAAATCGTATCTTTGATTCTTTTTCCCATGATGTTATGCCCCCGGATGAAATTCTGAAAATTTTTTTCGCGATATTACCAGTATACTCAAAATCGACCTTATGTGCAACAGTATATTTCATCTTTTAATAAAAGAAGTCCTCCATCCTCACAAATTTTATTCAGGGCGTTTTTGAGTTCCGGCCATTCTTGAATTACTTCTTCGGCAAAGGAGTCATCCTTAAATAGCTGGTCAAACCAGAAACTGTTTCTGTGAACCCAGTCGGAGCACTGGTAGAAATCAAAATCATTATTGCCCCATGCTACATAATCAAAATCCCAGAGAGGACCAAAGAATAGTTTTCCTTTTTCGTTTTCTATGTCTCTCTTTTTATACAGATAGGAGCTTGTGCTGATAAAGCCGTCTCCATTGCCGCTAAATTCCTGGATCCAGTAGTACTTGATGGCAGAGGCAACGTCCAGATACTCTTTGTAGGATTTTCCGTTTTCATCTGTAAAATCCGGACTATAGATGGCTTTTTCCGTGTCATTTACGTAATTATGTATGTAATCACACTGCGCTTCATTGATCTCTTCCTCAAATTCCGGGCTTTCAATCTGAAATTCATTTTCCCGGTCGGTAGAGAAGGTTTTTCCCTCCTGAAGGGTCTGCGGACACATGGAGAGAAGATAACCGCCGGTAACAGTTGGTTCTTCCGTGGCATCCGGAGTATCTTCGAGATTGTCAATATCCACCCGGCTTTTGTCGATACGTACCTGTTCACAAAGAAGATAACTCCCGTAATATTCTCCATTCATGACAACGTCAACATATACACACTGTGGGGTGTATTCCATTCCCAGTTCCTGTCCGAGCCAGTAAGTCATTTTATTTCGCATATGGGTTGGGTCGTAATAGTCAGCCAGGAGAACCCAGTGTTTGTTTTTTCCCATATTGAATAGATCCGCTTTTTTCTGTAATTTTAATTTATATGGTTTTTTGTCTGTGCCCCATGTGGAATTTCCGCGGCCACGGATGTATTCCAGATCATACGTGGCGGTTTTCAGATTGTCTGTCTGCCCCTTGTCATTGGCATATTCACACTGATACCCGTCAGGAATCTCAATTTTAACTTTTCCATAACATTCGGAATCATGCTCCGGGGAGTAATTCATACCATCAATGCTTCCCTGCTGTTCATCAATGTCAAAATACATGACGGGAACAGTGCTCTTTGCAAAGGTGACAGAGCGTAGAACCACGCTGAATGAATTTTCTGTATCGTTTTCATCAGAGGAACTGATTTTAAAAGAAATCTGATGTTTCCCGGAAATTTTTTTGTCATAAATACTGACGGACTGATTGGTTTCACTCCATTTTCCGTCCCGTTTCTGTCGCTTTAATCCTAGCTGTGCAAAAGGCTCCGTTTGTTTATCAAGATAGAAACAGATTATTAAATGATTGGCCTTTGCCGACATGGCATTCACATTCAGTCTTCCTACAACGCCATCTGAAAAATCAAACGGTTCGGTAAAAGTAAAAACTGCCTGTTCCAGATCGTTTTTTTCCCTCTGATGAGTAATCCGTTGGCATTGGTGCTTTGTTTGATTTTCAGGTTTTGTGAATTGGAAATTGTGAGACCCTGTCCCTCTTCCTGTTCATACAAGGCAACGATGTCCTGTTTTTCGTAAGCTTGCATGATTTGTGTCTGCACCTGTTCGGTCTCTTCTGCGAAAACCGAAGTTTTCAGCGCGCCTGTCGCAAATAATGAGACGGCAAAGAAGAGGCAGAAAAATAAATTTCTTTTCCAGTTTTGTTTCATATTTTCCTCCTTTTTAAAAAATATTGTATAGTTTTCTGATAGGATATTCTTACTTTTTTAAACTGTCAATTGTCTGCGGACAAAATTAATAATAGTTTATACTCTATTAAAATATTTCTTTTATTATTAAAAAAGAGTATTGGTTTTTGCAATAAAATGTGTCAGAATACAGGAAGAAACAGAAAAAAGAGGTGGAAATTTGAACTGGGAATTAATTCAGGAAAACAGTGTTTTTAAGGATATGAGTAAAGAGGAGTTGAAAAAACTTCTCATTTGTTCGCAGGCGGTCTATAAAAGTTATCAGAAAGGGGAGATGGTTTTCCGGGAGGAAGAAAAAGCCGGCTTTTTGTATGTTTTGATTAAGGGCAGGGTGATTATTGCAAAGCAGATGGCATCAGGAAGGAAAAACATTCTGTATGAAGTAAATCAGGGGCATATTTTTGGAGAATACTATGTGTTTGGAGAAGAACATATTTATCAGTATAATGCCCAGGCAGCATCGGATGTGGAGGTTTTGGGAATTCCATGGAAATTCTTTTTTGGGTACTGTAGCAAAAACTGCGAACACCACCGGAAACTGATCCGGAATATGCTGGAAGTTTTGTCAACGAAAGAATGGATGGCGATTAAAAAAGTAAATATTGTAAGTGCTTCTTTTCTGAAAGAAAGAATTGCTCTTTGGATCATGGATGAAATGGATAGTGAAGGTGTTGTCAGGATGCATATGAACAGAGAAGAACTGGCAGATTATCTGGGGGTAGCCCGTCCGTCTTTATCCAGAACACTAATGAAAATGCAGGCAGAGGGAATCATTGAAGTCGGGAGAAAGGTGATTCGGATTAAGGACCGAAAAAAAGTAGAAGAATTGTGTAATTAAGAAATAGTATGTAACCATGGTTACATACTATTTCTTTTCTGTTTATTATAATAAGATATAAACTAAAAGAAGGTCAGAGAACAAATATGGGAGGAGGAACAATAATGTATTTTAAAACAACGCAGGAACACGAACAGTTACGAGCTGATATCCGTGAATGGGCGGAGCGGGAGATTAAGCCGATTGCCTTTATGCTTGATCAGAATAATGAATTTCCTCGGGAACAGATTAAGGATTTCGCTTCAAAAGGTTACATGGGCCTTCCTTATCCAAAGGAATACGGGGGCATGGGAAAAGATGTGTTAAGCTATGCAATCGCAGTGGAGGAACTGTCAAGAGTGGATGGCGGGACCGGGGTTATTTTATCTGCTCATGTGTCTCTTGGATCCTATCCGATCTTTGCTTTTGGTACGGAAGAACAGAAACAGAAATATCTGGTTCCTCTGGCAAAGGGGGAGAAGATCGGCGCTTTCGGCCTTACGGAGCCAAATGCAGGCTCAGATGCGGGCGGTACGGAAACGACAGCAGAATTATGTGGTGATTATTACCTGTTAAATGGAGAAAAAATCTTTATCACAAATGGTGGAGAGGCAGATACTTATGTGGTATTTGCTGTTACCACACCGGGAATCGGCACAAAGGGAATCAGTGCCTTTATCGTGGAAAAAGGATGGGAAGGATTTACCTTCGGCGATCACTATGACAAGATGGGAATTCGTTCCTCGGCAACAGCACAGCTATTATTTAATAATGTCAAAGTTCCGAAGGAAAATCTTCTTGGAAAAGAAGGACAGGGATTTAAGATTGCCATGGCCACTCTCGATGGAGGACGAATCGGCATCGCAGCCCAGGCTCTCGGTATTGCCCAGGGTGCGTATGAAGCATCTGTGGAATATGCGAAGGAAAGAGAACAGTTTAACGCACCGATTGCCCAGTTGCAGGCAATTCAGTTTAAAATTGCGGATATGGCTACGAAACTTCGTGCAGCAAGATTTCTTGTATACAGTGCGGCGGAGTTAAAGGAGAACCATGAACCTTATGGTATGGAAGCTGCCATGGCGAAAAAATATGCTTCGGATGTTTGTCTTGAGATTGTAAATGAAGCCCTTCAGATTTTCGGCGGTAGTGGTTATCTTAAGGGAATGGCTGTGGAGAGAGCATACAGGGATGCCAAAATCTGTACAATTTATGAAGGAACAAATGAAATTCAGAATGTGGTCATTGCTTCCAATATTCTTGGTAAGGCAGCGAAATCTTCCGGTGCTCCGGCAGTGAAGAAACCGAAAGAGGCAGTAACCGGTGCCAGAAAGAAGATGATTTTTAAAGAAGGCAGTGCACAGGAGAGAGTGGATAAACTCGCAGATGCCCTGAAAGCGGACGGTCATGATTTTACAGTAGGCATTGATGCAGATACACCGATTACCCAGGCAGAGAGAGTTGTCAGTGCGGGAAAAGGAATTGGCAGTAAAGAAAATATGAAGCTCATTGAGGATCTGGCAGCGGCAGCAGGTGCAGCCATCGGCTGTTCCAGACCGGTTGCAGAACAACTTCAGTATCTTCCGATCAATCGTTATGTGGGAATGAGCGGACAGAAATTTACCGGTAATCTGTATATTGCCTGCGGTATTTCCGGAGCTGTACAGCATCTGAAAGGAATCAAAGATGCCGCAACGATTGTGGCAATTAATACGAATGCCAATGCACCGATCTTTAAAAATGCAGATTATGGAATTGTCGGTGATGTCAATGAAATTCTGCCGCTTCTTACGAAAGCATTAGACACGGGAGAACCAAAGAAACCGGCACCGCCTATGGTGAAGATGAAACGTCAGGTACCGGAAGAACCGAAACCGGCACCGGTCGGAAGATATGTATGTGCAGGATGCGGTTATGAATATATTCCGGAAAAGGGTGATGAGGCAGGAGACATCCGTCCGGGTACATTTTATAAAAATCTTCCGGAAGACTGGACATGTCCGGACTGTGGAGAAGCCAAGGCAAACTTTATTCCGGCGTAATATATGTATCGGCGCAGGAAATAAAACAGGAGGTATAGAATATGAGCTGTGTTAGAAAAGTAACAGAAGATTTATATTGGGTTGGTGTTAATGACAAGCGTTTAAGTCTTTTTGAAAATATTCATCCGATTCCGCGGGGAGTTTCTTACAACTCTTATCTGCTTATGGATGAAAAAACGGTTTTATTTGATACGGTGGACTGGTCCGGATGCCGGGAATTTTTAAAGAATATCGAGAAAGTATTGGATGGAGCACCTCTTGATTATCTGGTTGTGAATCATATGGAGCCTGACCATGCTTCTTCCATGGAAGAAGTACTCATCCGCTATCCGGAATGTAAAGTGATCAGTAATGAAAAAGCCTTCATGTTTATGCGTCAGTTTGGTTTTCATGTGGAAGACCGAAAAGAGGTTGTGAAGGAAGGGGATACGAAGTGTTTCGGAAAGCATACCGTAACGTTTGTGGCAGCACCGATGGTTCACTGGCCGGAAGCTATGGTGACTTTTGACACGACAAACGGTGTACTGTTTTCTGCAGATGCGTTCGGAAGTTTTGGATCTCTTGATGGGAAACTCTTTAATGATGAAGTAGACTTTGACAGGGACTGGATCGATGATGCACGAAGATATTTTACGAATATTGTTGGAAAATATGGTCCGTTTGTACAGCAGCTTTTAAAGAAGGCATCGACGGTTCCGATTAAAATCATCTGTCCTCTTCACGGACCGGTGTGGCGTTCTGATCTGGAGTATTTTATTGATAAGCATGACAAATGGAGTCGTTATGAGCCGGAAGAAAAAGGAGTGCTTATTGTTTATGCATCCATGTACGGCAATACGGAAGCGGCAGCACAGAAACTGGCTTCTACGCTCTGTGAAAAGGGAATGACAAATGTTGCGGTATATGACGTATCAAACACTCATGTGTCCTACCTTGTTTCTGAGGCATTTAAGTATAGTCATATCGTTCTGGCATCGGTTACATATAACTTAAATATCTATCCGCTGATGTATGACTTCCTTCATCATCTGAAGATTCTTAATTTCCAGAAACGGACATTTGGCATCATAGAAAACGGAACGTGGGCAATTAAATCAGGAAGCCTTATGAAGAAGTTTATTGATGAAGAGTTAAAAGAATGTCTCGTACTTGGATCCCAGGTGAGTGTCAATTCCATGGCAGATGAAACGAATGAGGCAGAGTTTGAGGGACTGGCAGATGCACTGATTGAGTCATTAAATAAATAAAAACTAAAAAACTTTCATTAATTAAGAGGACCGGGTGAAAAAACTTACCCGGTTCTTTTGTCTACAAAGGAAAGTGTATTGACAAAAAAATTAGAATGATTATAATTAATTTAGAACCGTTCTAAAAACCAGAAAGGATTCAACATGACAAAATATGAAAAAGAAATATTTTCTATGATCAATTCTTCCTGTGGGCATTTGACGGCAGAGGAGATCTTTCAAAAACTGAAAAGGAAATATCCGAATGTCGTTCTTGCAACGGTGTATAACAATCTCAGAAAATTACTGGAGGAAGAGCTTATAAAAAAAGTATCGATTGAAGGAATGCCGGACCGGTATGACCGTGTAAATAAGCATGATCATCTGGTATGCAAATGCTGTGGCAGGCTTTCAGACATTACATTAAAAGATCTGACAGCATCCTTGAGTGATCAGCTGGACGATGATTTTTTATACTATGATTTAAAAGTATATTATATTTGTCCGGAGTGCAAGAAACAAAACAAAGGGGAGTAAGTATGAAACATTTATCGATGGATATCCGGGTTCCGATTGAACCGGATAATCCGGCAATCTGCAGACAGGAAGAAAAATGTATTCGATGTGGAATGTGCAGGGATGTCTGCACACAACAAATCGGAGTTCATGGGACCTACACATTAGAGCAGACCGGAAATGAGGCAGTCTGTATCCATTGCGGACAGTGTGCCAATGTCTGTCCGGTAAACAGTATTACGGAAACTTTTGAATACGAGAAAGTTCGTGAGGCAGTAAAGAATCCGGAAAAAGTAGTAATCGTAAGCACATCTCCGTCTGTCCGGGTGGCACTGGGAGAAGAATTCGGAATGGAAGACGGAAGCTTTGTTCAGGGGAAAATGGTTGCTCTCTTAAGAAAACTTGGTGTTTCTTATGTATTAGATACTAATTTTGCGGCTGACCTTACTATTGTGGAGGAGGCTAGTGAACTGATTGAAAGAATTACAAAAAAAACAGCACCTCTGCCCCAGTTTACAAGCTGCTGTCCTGCCTGGGTGAAATTTGTGGAGATGTATTATCCGGAACTGATTCCGAATATTTCTTCTGCAAAAAGTCCGATTGGGATGCAGGGACCGACAATCAAGACTTATTTCGCTAAAAAAATGGGAATTGATCCTGCGGCAATTGTCAATGTGGCACTCACACCGTGTACGGCAAAGAAGTTTGAGATAAGAAGAGAGGAAATGTGTGATTCTTCTGGTTACCTGGGTAATCCGGAACTGCGGGATATGGATATGGTCATCACCACGAGGGAACTTGCCATGTGGGCCCGGGAAGAGGAAGTGGATTTTGATTCCTTAGAAGACAGTGATTTTGATCATCTGATGGGGGAAGCCTCGGGAGCAGCAGTAATCTTTGGAAATACCGGAGGTGTCATGGAAGCTGCCCTGCGTACTGCTTATGAATACATTACCGGCGAAGAGGCACCGGCACAGTTTTTAAATTATACACCGGTCCGAGGTTACGAAGGAATCAGGGAGGCAACGGTGAAAATTCACGATATGGATATTCATGTTGCTGTGATATACGGAACACAGAATGCACGAAAATTTATTGAGCAGATGAAAGCTGGCGGTAAGGAATATCATTTTGTGGAAGTTATGACCTGTCCGGGTGGATGTATCGGCGGAGGCGGTCAGCCAAAAGATGTGATGAAGGATAAAGATGAAACCCGGAAAGCACGTATTGACAGTCTTTATAAAAAAGATCAGTCCATGAATATTCGTGCAAGTCATAAAAATCCGGACATCAAAACCGTCTATGACGAATTTTATGAAAAACCATTAAGTGAACTGGCCGAAAAGATGTTACATACATCTTATCAGGATAGAAGTACAATATTTCAACAAGGAAAAGGAGAAAAAGTTATGACAAAATGGAAATGTAAAGTATGTGGCTATATTTATGAGGGTGAAGAGCTTCCTGCAGATTTTCAGTGCCCGTTATGTAAACAACCGGCATCTTCTTTTGAAAAGATTGAGGAAGGGAAAAAAGCAGCAAATAAATATGCAGGGACCCAGACAGAAAAAAATCTGGAAGC
>JALFIK010000129.1 GCA_022776205.1 Eubacterium sp. | reverse complement strand
AGATACAATATAAAATTGTAACTTCTGTCAAAGAGACAGAAGCGGGTGATGGGAATCGAACCCACGTATCTAGCTTGGAAGGCTAGTGTTCTACCATTGAACTACACCCGCAGACATCGGGGTGACAGGATTCGAACCTGCGGCCTCTTGATCCCAAATCAAGCGCTCTAGCCAAGCTGAGCCACACCCCGGTGTATTATCGACAGCGTTCTTTCGCGCTGACAAAAGAGATTATATAACAGACAAAGTCAAATGTCAACAGTTTTTTTGCTCTTTTTTTAAAGTTTTTTAATAATATATTCTTTTCGGACAATTCCGACAAATCAAGTGGAAGGTGGTGTCGGGTAGGTGGTGACCGCGCGTAGGTGGTGTCGTAGCTAGTGACCATTACTGGCAACATTAGGCTATGTTGGTCACTAGCTACGACACCTTTGACACCTTCCTGGCGACATTAGGCTATGTTGGTCACTGGCTACGACACCTTTAACGCACGACATCTTTGACGCGAAAGAAAGCGTCTTAAGTTGCGGTGAGTTTGCCGACCGTTTCTGCAACGCTTTCTTCTTTTTTCCTAAACGGAATATATTATTCTTCCGGTGCAGTTTCCTTTTCTTCTGCGACCGCTTCTTCTTTTACTTCTGCTTTCGCTTCCGGTGCTGCCGGTTCTTCTTCCTTCTCCGGCTCTTCTTCATCGTCAAAGAAGTCATCGTCGAAATCGTCGTCGAAATCCTCATCGATTTCTTCGAGGTAATCCGGTGACAGATACTTATAAACTAAGGCTGCAATACCGGCAACGGCTGCGATGGCACCGATGATGGCAAGGGCCCATAATACTTTTCTGGATTCTCCGTCTTCTTTCTTCTTGTTGAGTAACTCTGATAATTTTGCAACACTAAGTAATTCATCCATATTCTTCATATTGCATTCCTCCTTATCATTTTTCTTCTAGTATATCACTCCGGGCCGTTTATTACCAATCATTTTTAAAAAAAGTTTACTCTTTTGCTTTTTTTAGCTTCGCAAAGGAGGCAAACATCTTTTTACGGCCCACCCGGTCAAAATCCACTGCCACCTCAAAGTCCCGGCCGTTTTTTACGATTTCGGCCACTGTTCCGATTCCGAATTTAATATGCTTTACCCTGTCGCCTACTTCGTAATCCAGATGATCGGCCGGTTTTACTTTAAAGTCACTTAAACGGTAAGGTTTACTGCCCTTTGTTCCATACTGGTAGGATATGGCGCGCTCTTCTTTCTTTCCTTCCCGGCGCTCGGAGTATCGTTTTTCCTTTTCAAAATACCGGACAGGTATTTCATCGATAAAACGGGAATGCCGGTTGTACTGGGTCTGTCCCCGCACCATCCTTCTTTTGGCACTGCTTAAATACAATCTCTCCTTTGCCCGGGTAATTCCCACATAGCACAGGCGTCTCTCTTCTTCGATTTCTTTCTCATCGCCTGAGATCATGGCTCCGTATCCCGGGAAGACTCCCTCTTCCATTCCGCCCAGGAATACATTGGAAAATTCCAGTCCCTTGGCATTGTGAAGGGTCATAAGAAGAACCTTATTGTCTGTGTCTTCGAGATTATCAATTCCTGCATTTAAGGTATACATGTCTTTTTCTTCCAGAAAACCACGAAGGCTCGGGTCACTCTCGTTCTCCTCATAAAAGACAATGTCATTGTAGAGTTCTTCGATATCGAGAAGACGGCTCTTTGCTTCGTCCGTTCCCTCCGCAATGAGCTCATTTTCGTAGCCGGTCACTTCGAGAATGTGGTTAAGGAGCTGACTGATTTCATTTTCCGAAGAAAATTCCCGGAATTCTTCAATCATCTCCCCAAATTTCCTTATTTTCCCGAGAGCGCGTCCAATATCCGGAATATCCCCGGCACACAAAACCGCATCGAAAAAGCTGATCTGGTTTAGAATCGCATAGTCTTGTATGCGGTTTATGGTGGTCTGGCCGATTCCTCTTTTCGGAACATTGATGATCCTTTTTACACACAAATCATCCAGCCCGTTATCGACGACTTTTAAATAGCTCATTAAATCTTTGATTTCTTTTCTCTCATAGAAACTTACTCCCCGGACAATGGCGTAAGGAATATTTCTCTGTTTTAATTTTTCTTCAAAGATGCGGGACTGGGCATTGGTACGGTAAAGGATTGCCATATCTTTATAAGGAACCCCACGCATGGAAAGAAAACTGATGCAGGAAGCAACGCCTTCTGCCTCATCGAATTCTGTCTCATATTCTTTATAATGTACCAGTTCTCCCGGCGGATTTTTTGTCCAAAGCTTTTTTTCTTTCCGTTCTGTGTTGTGAGCAATTACTCCGTTTGCCACATTTAGAATGTTCTGGGTGGAACGATAATTTTGTTCGAGGCGGATTACCTTTGCATCGGGGAACACTTTTTCAAAATTTAAAATATTGTAAATGTTTGCTCCTCTGAATTTATAAATTGACTGGTCATCATCGCCCACCACACAGAGATTGCGGTATTTTCTTGCAAGAAGGCTTACAATCATGAACTGTACCGTATTCGTATCCTGATATTCATCGACCATTATGTAGCGGAACCGGTCCTGGTAATATTCTAAAATATCCGGATTTCCTTCAAAAAGCTCCACCGTTTTGACAAGCAGGTCATCAAAATCCAGGGCATTATTTTCTTTCAGACGTTTCTGGTAACGCTCGTAAATGTCCGCGATTTTCCGGCACCGGAAATTGTCTCCGTTTTCTTCCCGGTAAGCAAGGGGGGATTTGTATTCGTTTTTTGCTGCGGAAATTTCCGAGAGCATCTGTCGTTCCGGAAACTGTTTTTTATCCAGATTCATCTCTTTTAAAACTTCCTTCATGAGCGTCTTCTGATCGTTCGTGTCATAGATCGTAAAATTCCTGTCATATCCCAAAAGATCGATATTTCTTCGCAAAATCCGGCTGCAGGTGGCATGGAAGGTACTGATCCAGACATCCGTAGCTCCTTCTCCCACAAGATCATCCACCCTCTGACGCATCTCCTGGGCTGCTTTGTTGGTAAAGGTGATCGCCATGATGTTCCATGGACAGACACCTTTTTCTTCAATCAGATAAGCGATTCGATGGGTGATGGATTTTGTCTTTCCCGATCCGGCCCCCGCAAGCATTAAGAGCGGACCTTCTGTACATAAAACTGCCTCTTTTTGTTCTTTATTTAAAGTGTCATAAATTTTATTCATATAAAAACCTTTCTAAATCAGTTTCTGCCCACAATTCGGACAGAATTTAGTTCCGGTCGTTTTCTGTCCACAGTTCGGACAAAAATTCGGCATCTGCCCATTATCCCCGGGCGTTGTCTGTGCCGGGGCCTGCGGCGATCCCTCCGGCTGTGGGGACATGGTTTGCTGCATCTGATTTACCGTCTGCTGGCCCATCATCATTCCCATCTGCATGGAAGCCATGTCTGCTGCCATATTGCCTCCGTTCGTATTGCCGTTACCCATGGCATCGATCATCGCCATCTGCTGGTAGCGGGCCATGTCACCCACCATGCTCTGTCCGGCCACTTTATTTACCATATTCTGAATCTCTTCCGGATAGCTTACGGCGTCAATCTGAAATGCTGTGGCGCAAAGACCGATCTTTTCGAGTTCTTTATCCAGGTCTCCGAGAATTCCTCCGGAAATCTCCATGGCATTGGCCTGAATATTAAACAGATCTTTCCCCTCACGCACAATCCATTTGGACAAAAGCT
>JALFIK010000127.1 GCA_022776205.1 Eubacterium sp. | reverse complement strand
TGTAAGAAAATGATCAAAATTTTCCTCTGCCTGAGTATTTTTTGAATGGACCTGCCCGCAACCGGACAGAATTATAACTGTATACAATAAACAAAATAGTATAAATAGAGATTTTTTCACGGAATGCCTTCTCATGTTTTGCCCCCTTATAAAAAAATTGAAAGGTATTTGATAATATATTATGAATTGGGAAGGAAAACTATTAGTTTTTCAGAAAAATAACCATAGACGAAAATAGGGATTTATTCTATAATAAAAAAAGTTCGATTCCAGGCAGAAATGAAAAATATTTCTGAGAAAATATATGGACAGAGTATACAGGAGGTATCAATGAGTAAGAAACCATATTATATTACAACTGCGATTGCTTATACATCAGGAAAACCCCACATTGGGAATACCTATGAGATTGTTCTGGCAGATGCGATTGCAAGATTTAAGAGAAAGGAAGGCTATGATGTCCGTTTTCAGACAGGAACGGATGAGCATGGTCAGAAGATTGAGTTGAAAGCGGCGGAAGCCGGAATTACTCCGAAGGAATTTGTGGATCAGACTGCCGGAGAGATTAAGAGAATCTGGGATTTGATGGATACATCTTATGATAAATTTATCCGGACGACAGATGAAGATCATGAAAAACAGGTGAAGAAGATCTTTAAAAAACTTTATGATAAAGGAGATATTTATAAGGGATATTATGAAGGAATGTACTGTACTCCGTGCGAGTCTTTTTTCACGGAATCCCAGCTTGTTGACGGGAAATGTCCGGACTGCGGACGTCCGTGTCAGCCGGCAAAGGAAGAAGCATACTTTTTCCGTATGAGCAAATATGCCGACCGCCTTATTGATTATATCAATGAGCATCCGGATTTCATTCAGCCGGAATCCCGCAAAAATGAGATGATGAATAACTTTCTTCTCCCGGGACTTCAGGATTTATGTGTATCCCGTACCTCTTTTTCCTGGGGTATCCCGGTAGATTTTGATCCGAAGCATGTTGTATATGTATGGCTGGATGCTCTCACAAACTATATCACCGGTCTGGGATATGACTGTGATGGAGAAAATGGAGAACTTTTTGAGAAATACTGGCCTGCAGACCTTCATCTGATTGGAAAGGATATTATCCGTTTCCATACGATTTACTGGCCGATTTTCCTTATGGCACTTGATTTGCCATTGCCAAAGCAGGTATTTGGCCATCCGTGGCTTTTGCAGGGTGACGGCAAGATGAGTAAGTCAAAAGGTAATGTGATTTATGCCGATGAACTTGTAGATGTATTTGGTGTGGATGCGGTGCGTTACTTCGTTCTTCATGAGATGCCGTTTGAAAATGATGGTGTGATTTCATGGGAGCTTATGGTAGAAAGGCTTAATTCTGATCTGGCCAATACCCTTGGAAATCTTGTAAACCGTACGATTTCCATGTCCAATAAATATTTTGGTGGAGTTGTGGCAAATTGCGGTGTGACAGATGGATATGATAAGGATCTTATGGATGTGGCACTTGATACGAAACGGAAAGTTCTGAAGCTGATGGATAAACTTCGTGTGGCAGATTCCCTCACAGAGATCTTTAATCTGTTCAAGCGCTGTAATAAATATATTGACGAGACGATGCCATGGGCGCTGGCGAAAGATCCGGCCCAGAAAGACCGGCTTTCCACGGTACTTTATAACCTGGTGGAGAGTATTACCATTGGAGCGTCTCTTCTTGCACCGTTTATGCCGGGAACAGCAAAGAAGATTTTTGCCCAGTTAAATTCTACGGAGAGAACGATGGATGAACTGGAAATGTTTGGTCTTTATCCATCCGGAAATAAAGTAACGGATAAACCGGAGATTCTTTTTGCAAGACTGGATGTAAAAGAAGTGATGGAAAAGGTCAACAAGATGTATGCTGACAGACAGGAACCGGAAGAAACGAAAGAAGAAGAGCCGGTAATTGATATTGAGGCGAAAGAAGAAATCACCTTTGAAGATTTTGAGAAGATGCAGTTCCAGGTAGGAGAGATTATTGCCTGTGAGGAAGTAAAGAAATCCAAAAAATTGCTCTGTTCCCAGGTTAAGATCGGAAATCAGGTAAAGCAGATCGTGTCCGGTATTAAAAAACATTATTCCGCAGAAGAGATGGTAGGAAAGAAAGTAATGGTTCTTGTGAACTTAAAGCCGGCAAAACTGGCCGGTGTTCTCTCTGAGGGAATGCTTTTATGTGCAGAAGATGAAAATGGAGAATTATCTCTTATGGTTCCGGAAAAGAAGATGCCTTCTGGAGCAGAAATCTGCTAAAGAGAGTGATGTATTGTACAAAAAGATAGAGAAAAAGAGAACGAATCTCCTAAAACAGCATCCGGTATGTATATTGGGTGCTGTTTTTCTAAAACGGAAGGAAAGAAAAACAGATGATTTTTGATACCCATTGTCATTATAATGATAAGAAATTTGACGAAGACCGGATGGAGGTGCTTGCCGGACTTTGTGAAGCAGGAGTAGAAAAGGCAGTGAATGTCAGTGCCAGCTGGAGGGATCTGACGCAGACACTGGAACTGGTTAAGGAAGTACCGTTTTTATATGGAGCAGTGGGAATTCATCCTGATCATGTGGGAGAGCTTAACGAAACCCGTTTTGCGGAACTTCGCACCTTCTGCCATCGGGAAAAAATTGTGGCAGTGGGAGAAATCGGACTGGATTATCACTGGGATGTGGAGCCGAGAACAGTGCAGAAGGAATGGTTTATTCGTCAGCTTCACCTGGCATCGGAAGAAGGGCTTCCGGTTGTGATTCATAGCAGGGATGCGGCACAGGATACCTTTGATATTATGAAAAAAGAACATGCCAAAACAACAGGAGGCATTATTCACTGCTTTTCCGCTTCTGCTGAGCTGGCCCGGGAATATGTAAAACTTGGTTATTATATTGGCGTTGGCGGGGTGGTTACTTTTAAAAATTCCAGAGTATTAAAAGAAGTGGTAAGATCGGTTCCCATTTCCAGTATTGTTGTGGAGACAGACTGTCCTTATCTGGCCCCGGCACCTTACAGGGGAAAAAGAAACAGTTCTGCCTGGCTTCCACTGGTTATTGAGGAAATCGCACGGATAAAAGATATGCCTTCAAAAGAGGTGGAGGAGATTACTTATGAAAATGCGATGAAACTTTATCATCTGGTATAATATTTCGCATCAACGGGAGGAGATTATGGCTACATTGGGAAATCCCCAGGAAACAATTGCTGTTTTACAGAAATATGGATTTAATTTTCAGAAAAAGTATGGACAGAATTTTCTGATTGATCCTCATGTTCTTGATAAGATCATCGATGCTGCCCGGATCGGTCCGGATGATTTTGTGCTGGAGATTGGTCCGGGAATCGGAACGATGACCCAGTATCTGGCGGAATCGGCCCGGGAAGTTGTTGCAGTGGAAATCGATGAAAAACTGATTCCCATTCTGGGAGATACTTTGAAGGAATATAACAATGTAACAATATTAAATGAAGATATATTAAAAGTGAATATCCGGAAACTGGCAGAAGAAAAAAACGGGGGAAAACCAATTAAGGTTGTGGCAAATCTCCCTTACTATATTACTACCCCGATTATTATGGGATTGTTTGAAAGTGAAGTTCCGCTGGATTCGGTTACCGTCATGGTGCAAAAAGAAGTGGCACAGAGAATGCAGGTGGGACCGGGGACAAAGGAGTATGGAGCACTTTCCCTGGCAGTACAATATTATGCACAGCCTTATATTGTGGCAAATGTACCCCCGAATTGTTTTATACCCCGTCCGGCGGTGGGTTCTGCTGTGATCCGTCTCACCCGTTTTCAGGAAAAACCGGTCAAAGTCAAAAACGAGGCTTTTCTGTTTAAGATTATTCGTGCCTCATTTAACCAGAGAAGGAAGACATTACAAAACGGACTGTATAATTCTCCGGAACTTAAGATTCCAAAAGAAAAAACAGTAAAGGTACTGGAGCAGATGGGACTTCCGGCCTCGATTCGGGGAGAAAAACTGGATCTTGTCCAGTTTGCCCGCCTGTCGGATCTGCTTTTGGAAGAATAAATTTTTTGAGACAGCATAAATGGAATCTGCAGGAATACACTAGTGAAAAAAGGAGTGTTTCCATGGCAGATTATCAAAGAATTCTTTCTTACCTATATCGTTATGAAAACGCGGAGAAAAAGGAATGCAGGGGGTTCATTAAGGCGGAACAAAAAACCGGCAGTCTGAAACTTACCATACAGATTGAGGATGACCGACTGTTAAAAGGAATGATTCTGAAACTTTGTTTTTATGAAAAGCAGGAGGAAGGATGGCAGGTATGGCATTTAGATTCCCTTACTACCCAGCAACATAAAGAAGAGATGAGACTTTTATATACGAAAGAAGAACTTCCGCCACATTTTCTGATAAAAAATCAGTCAGGAGTGCTTCTCTATTACCAGGATAGTTTTTATTACGGCAGTATCTGGATTGGCGAGGAGATTCCTGCCCGGGTTTTAAGGCCGGAAGGATGGCATAACATGAAAGGAGAGTCACAGCCGGAAGAAGACCGGGAGAAAAAAATGGCGGAGCCTTCGAACAATGAGGAAAGCGGGGAAGAACCGGAGTCTGAGGAGAATGAGGAAAGAGAGGAAGAACCGGAGCCTGAGGAGAATGAGGAAAGAGAGGAAGAACCGGAGCCTGAG
>JALFIK010000060.1 GCA_022776205.1 Eubacterium sp. | reverse complement strand
TTTTTCAAACAGGAGCTGGAGACCAAGACAGATTCCAAGAAATGGAATATCCTTATCCACCGCATCATAAATCACCTCGTCAAGGCCGAAGGCCCGAAGTTTTTCCATGGCATCCCCGAAAGCTCCTACCCCCGGCAGGATAATCTTATCACTGGATAATATCTGATTTTTATCCCGGGTAATCACGGCATCTTCTCCAAGATAATGTACTGCCTTTTCCACGCTTTTAATATTACCTGCATCATAATCTATAATTGCAATCATTTCATTTCCTCCTGTGCATCGATTCTTTTCTATTTTAATGGATTCATTCCATTTTTGCAATATTTATCTTTTAATCCTTCTCTTTTCAATTTTATATTGATTTTTCAATTCATTTATTATATTATAGATTTATTATACTTGTAACAACAATACATTATAATCTATCTCAATTTTGAAAGGGGAATACTAATGAAATCAACATATAATGTAGAATTTGGCGGCAATACAGCGGAGAGTAAAGAAATCATTGCCCGGGCAAAAAAAGTATGGGTAGACGCAGGAAATAAAGACCGGAAAGTGAAGGATCTAAAGACTATGGATTTATATCTGAAACCGGAAGAAAATAAAGTCTACTATGTATTTAACGGAGAAGAATCCGGAAGTTTTCCACTATACGAATAATATATAAAGGATGCCTTGATCGGCATCCTTTTTTCGAAATATCTGATTTTTCAGGATTTTATTTTTGCATCCAGATCAAAATAAAAATCTACACCGTTTTTCTCATTCGTCACTCCAAAATCTTTTCCATGCGCTTTCATTGTCGCTGCAACAATGGACAGTCCGATTCCGTTCCCACCGTATTCTCTGGTACGGGCCTTATCCACTTTGTAGAATTTAATCCATAATTTATCAAGCTCTGATTCTGGAATCGTCTTTCCATCATTATAGACATGCACTCTGAGATTGTCTTCCATTTTTTCAAACCAGACACGAATGACTCCGTCCTCACAAACATGATTGAGAGCATTAGACAGATAATTGCTGAATACTTCTTCAATCATCAGTTCATCGGCCCAGACATATACCGGTCCTTTTTCTTCAAATATTACCGCATTATTTTTCTTCCGAAATAAAATCTGGGAAGAATTTATTTTGTTCTGTATCATCTGGCAGATATCAAACCTCTGCATGGACAGCTGATTATTTCCGAACTCAATCTGATTCAGTGTGAGAAGTTTTCTAACCATCGCATTCATCTTTCTTGCCTCGTCTGCGATTACTTCACAGTAAAAATCTTTGCTCTCCTCATCATCCGTAATATTTTCTTTTAATCCTTCTGCATATCCCTGAATTAATGCAATCGGGGTTTTAAGTTCATGACTGACATGAGAAAGGAATTCTTTTCTCATGTCATCAATCTTTTCTTTCTGTTCAATATCTTTTTGTAATTCTAAATTGGCAGATTTGAGATCTGCAATTGTCGATTCAAGCTTTTCAGACAGCCGATTCATGGATTTCCCCAGTTCACCCAGCTCATCATCCTGGGTGACATTTATTTTGGCATCAAAATCCAGATTTGCCATACGATTTGCCACAGATGCCATATCTTTTATCGGTTTTGTAAAAGAGGATGCATAAAGGAAAATGCCAAAACTTCCAATCAACATACCGATAAAACCGACATAAGCCATAAAACGGCTGCTAATCGTGGCACTTGCCTTAATTCCTTCAATAGATACCCGCATGGCAATCAGAAAATTATCCTCCGTGAATCCAAAAAGATAAATCCCATTCTGTCCACTGGCCTGGTCTTTCAACTGAGTGACAAAATACCCTTTCGAAACAAGGGAAGAAAAATTATCATCCTCCTGCCTCTCCCACGGAAACGTATGGCTTTTCTTGCCTGGATTAAGATATTCAAACTGTTTTCCAAGTATGATCTGACTTCGAATCTGGTCAAGATATCCGAGAATTTCCTCATAGGTCTTACTTCCGTCAATCAGATTACTGAAAATAACATTCTGGCTGTAATAATAATTGCTGGACTGGGCAATCATCATTTTAATATTTGTTTTATTCGAGATCTGCTCCATCTCTTCATCAATAATTTCCTGGTCCGTCTCCTCGCTGAGAATCCTTTTTACCTTATGGAAAGTATGAACAATGGACTCTTTTTCCGAAGAGACGTAATATTTCTCTGAAAATGTATTATTTAAAAACCAGGTAAAAATAATGACTCCTCCGACGATGATCATCAAAATGGAAGCCATCTTAAAACGGATTGAATTACGCATCACTTTCTCCTAGTTTACTTCAAACTTATATCCCATTCCCCAGATCGTTTTGATGTATTCTCCTTTATCTCCAAGTTTACTTCTCAACTTCTTTACATGGGTATCGATTGTTCTTGCATCTCCAAAATAATCATAATTCCATACATTATTCAAAATCTTTTCCCTCGAGAGAGCCACTCCCTGATTCATAACAAAGTAGTGTAGCAACTCAAATTCTTTAAAGCTTAAGGTTATCTCTTTTCCGTCAATGCGTACTTCATGGGCAGCGATATCCAGCTCAATTCCCCCTGCCTTAAGTACTTCATTCTTGGACAGACTATTACTCCGCCGCAAAATGGCTTCCACCCTGGCTACAAGAATTTTAGGACTAAAAGGTTTGGATATATATTCATCCACACCAAGATCAAAACCATTCAGTTCGTCGCTCTCTTCTCCTTTGGCCGTAAGCATAATGATCGGAACCTGGGAATACTGCCGAATTTCTTTCACCACATCAAATCCATTCATCTTAGGCATCATCACATCGAGAATTATCAGACTGATGTCCTTGTCTTTAAAAAAAAGATCCAGGGCTTCCTCCCCATCCGCCGCTTCTATTACATCAAAATCCTTCTTTTTTAAAAAATCTTTCACGAGTTTTCTCATTCTGCTTTCATCATCCACTACCATGATTTTTAATTTATCCATATCGGTGCCTCCCTTAATGTATTTCTAAACGCATTCTCTTTTTATATCATACACTATTTTTCTGAAAATTCTATGAAAAAAAGAAAGAATCTCATAAAATGAAACCCTTTCTTTTAAGATGATTTATTTATCCCATTTTGTAAGGTTGTAGGTTCGGATGACTTTGCAAAGATCCTTTACATAGGAACCCGAGGTGGCATATCCACCTTTTTTAATAATTTTAAGCTGTTTTTTATAACTTTTTGTATTTGTAATACCGGCATAACGATATCTGTTTCCATTTCTGGCACCTAGAAGGTAGGCAGAATGGTCTTCAATCGAATCTTCCAGGCAGGAGTATTTTCGGAATTTTGCTGTTATTTTATATCTCCCTTTTCTTCCATATTCATATGTTTTTTTCTTATAATAATTTACTCCGTCCCAGGAACTGCCCTCCCAGTTGTTTCCCGAAAGATCTTTTTTCATTCCGAAAAGATTGTTGGCATTTTTCGCAAGAGAAGACTGCCCCCATCCGCTTTCTAAAATAGCCTGAGCCATTGTAACCGATGCAAGAATTCCGGTTCTTTTATAATTTGACCTGGCAAGAGGTCCGATTTTACTGATAAACTGGGATTTCGATACCTTCGAGGCCTGTGTAACTGACTTTTCAATATCTGTACGAACTCCGAAGGTGACTGTATTTACATTTCCGGTTCCAAAATATTTTAATCCAAGGAAAGATGCCGTCTGTCTTGCCGGAACATAAAAATCTCTTGGATTCCCGCTTTTATATGTACCAAAATAGGGTGCTGCGTTAAGTTTCATCTTCTTCCCATTTACCTTGGCATATTTTTTGTTGGCGTAATATATAATCTTCCGTTTTCCATGGCGAATCGTTACTTTATTACCATCTTCCTTATAGGAAACATTCATTCCGTTTCTTGCAAATAGTGTTTTACATGGAACAAAAATGTTTGATCCGGATTTAACTGCCGGTACACCGGCTGCCGTTACCGGAAGATTAATCAATAGCATCATGCAAAGCAGGACGAATGTAGTGCATATTTTTTTCTGTTTCATTTTATTATTCAATTGTTTTCTCCTCTCGCAACGTATTTCGTCAAAATATTTCGAAATTTTATCTTAATTGTGACGAAAATATTTAAATTATTAAAAAAATGTTACGAAAGCATTATACAATTGGAATGTGTACAAAATAAGACCCGACAGTATTTTCTCCTTCCAATTTTTGTCTGGAAAACCTGACGGATCTCCATTCTTTATTTAAATCTGATCCAGCGCCTGTGCCAGATCATCAATCAGATCCTGAGCATTTTCCAGGCCACAGGAATAACGGATTAAATCAGGTTTAACACCGCATGCTTCCAGTTCTGCGTCATTCATTTGCCTGTGAGTGGCACTTGCAGGATGGAGGCAACAGGTTCTCGCATCAGCAACATGGGTTTCAATGGCCCCAAGCTTCAGATGCTTCATAAAAGTTTCCGCTGCCTTTCTGCCACCTTTTACACCAAAGCTTACCACACCACAAGATCCGTTTGGCAAATACTTCTCTGCCAGTGCATGGTATTTATCATTCTCCAGACCGCAATAATTTACATAGGTAACTTTCTCATGTCCCTCGAGGAATTTAGCCACTGCCATGCCATTCTCACAATGCCGTTTCATACGGACATGAAGGCTCTCCAGTCCAAGGTTTAACAAAAATGCATTCTGCGGTGACTGAATTGATCCAAAATCGCGCATCAGCTGGGCTGTTGCCTTTGTAATATAAGCTCCCTCAATTCCAAATCTTTCTGTATAGGTTACTCCGTGGTAACTGTCATCCGGTGTACAAAGTCCGGGATATTTATCTGGATATCTGGTCCAGTCAAATTTACCGCTGTCCACGATACATCCGCCCACGCCGGCAGCATGACCATCCATATATTTTGTTGTGGAATGGGTCACAATATCGGCTCCCCACTCAAACGGTCGACAATTCACCGGGGTGGCAAAAGTATTATCTACAATCAGCGGAACACCATGGGAATGGGCTGCCTTTGCAAATTTTTCAATATCAAGCACCGTAAGGGCAGGATTTGCAATGGTTTCTCCAAAAACTGCCTTTGTATTCGGACGGAATGCAGCATTAAGCTCTTCTTCGGTACAATCCGGAGACACAAAGGTAAATTCAATTCCCATTCTTTTCATGGTAACGGCAAATAAATTGTAGGTTCCTCCATAAATAGAAGAAGATGATACAATATGATCCCCGCAGGAAGCAATATTAAATACCGCATAAAACGAAGCTGCCTGACCGGATGATGTAAGCATGGCTGCAGTACCGCCTTCTAACTCGCAGATTTTCTTTGCCACTGTATCATTTGTCGGGTTCTGCAGTCTGGTATAAAAATACCCTTCTGCCTCGAGATCAAACAATTTTCCCATTGCCTCGCTTGTCTCGTATTTAAATGTGGTACTTTGTACGATTGGTATTTGTCTGGGTTCTCCGTTTCCGGGCTGATAACCTCCCTGCACACATTTTGTCTCTAATGAATAATCACTCATCTCTTTTCTCCTCTCTATTTTCCTTATCGTTCTTTGTAAGAATACAATCCACCGGAATGAATTTATCTTTATCATAGTAAACATAAAAATCCGCCGGACCGCCTCTCATTTTATATACTCTCTGATAGACCGGATAGAATATAACATCTTTATACTCTTCCATCTGTTGATGAAAGAACTGATCATGTTCCTCATGTTCCTCATCTCCATACAGGGTAAATGCATGAGGAAAAGTACTGCATAACTCTTTCTCTTCCTGTTCCATCCCCAAATATCGAAAAGCTTTCGCATAATTATACAGTAGGAATAACTTGGACATTGGCTCATACCGCTTTCCATCCTGGGTCATTATGATTTTCGGCGCCTTTCCGTCATAAGAAAAAGCATCGTTTCCCATCTTCTGAAGCTGGGAAATTCCCTCTTCCAGTTTTCCGGCAAGAAGGCAGACAACCGACTGATAGGCACGGCATATGTTCCGGTATGGAAGATCATGAGGAAGATGATACAAACATTTGTCAATAAGTTGTTCATTCCAGAAGGTGTACTCTTTCATAATTCCTTCCCGGTCTTCAATACTTCCGGGATCCACTATGTATGAAAAAAGAAATCGTAACATGTTTTCATACATTACTGTGTCCCGGTCATCATAATGAATTCTTTTTAAACAGGTATCATATTTTTCTCGGCAAAAATTATTTTCCTCCAAAAAACTCATTTCTAAAAATCCCCCTCACAAGCATAACTTCCCAGTATTTTAAACTGCATCGTCTCCTGGGAAAGCTGGTATAAAAGTGCCCGGATTTCCCTTGTATCAATGTTGGCATTCATCTCAACAAAAAACATGTAGTTCCAGCTGTCCTCTTTCCGAAATGGTCTGGAATGGATTTCTGTCAGATTCACTCCATAATCGGAAATCATGGATAAAATACTGCTGATACTTCCGCTGTGATTCGGAC
The DNA here is from genome assembly GCA_022776205.1 of Eubacterium sp. Classification (GTDB taxonomy): domain Bacteria; phylum Bacillota; class Clostridia; order Lachnospirales; family Lachnospiraceae; genus Anaerobutyricum. The sequence goes on along the minus strand of JALFIK010000060.1, from coordinate 3,530 downwards.
ATTCAAACATCACTTTCACCCGGTTATGGGAAGGTAACACGACAAGTCTGTCAATAAAAGTTGCCACTTTCCGCCGGGATTTTCCATCTTTTTGCACTCTGCAGTCAGTGATGTAGAGATTTTCCCGTAAAAGAAGATTATGAAGCTCATCAGAAACACCAACGCCGACTTCCTCAATAATTCCCATACCACCATCTGCCTTTTTCTCACGAATCCGCATGCCCATCTCCTCATAGGAGTCGACGGTCAGAACACTGTCTTTGGAAAAAGTATCACATACATACAATTCTTCCTTCACCATGGCAGGTTTTTTTATTATCACAGGCTGTGTCGTATAGGAAAATGGAAAACACTGTCGCAGTTCCATCGTCCGTCCATACTGATATTTACGGCTTATCTCCATGATTCTCTTAATCAGAGCAGTGTACTCACGGACCAGTTTCGGCTCGATTCCTTCTGTCTGCTTTCTGATGATGATTTCTTCCCGCTCCGGCTTGTAAATTTTATCTTCCGTCTGTGCCTTGATACAGGCGACCTGATCGGCAAGCTGCATTCTCTCCACAAAGAGCCTTCGAATCTCTCCGTCAACACGGTCGATATTTTTCCTTACTTCTGATAAATCCATACAATATCCTCACATTTTTATTATTTTATCCCCGAAATGTCCTCTTATACAATAAGAAAGAAGCTGTCCAAAAGAGCAGCTTCTAGCATTATACCATATTCTTTGTATTTTATTAAGAGAAGATTAATTCATGTAGTGAAGAATCTCCACCGCATCCTCTTTCAGAATCACTTTTGCATGTTCAGAAAGGAAATATTCATCAAATCTCTGATTGGAACACTCCCCGCCGTATTCTTCCGCAGTGATAAGAAAGGAAATGATTGCCGTATTCTCCATCTCCAAAGGAAAATCCACAAGCAAAACGTATGTTTCGTTATCCTTATAAAGTCTGGAGGCAACAAAATACTTCTGACTTAGAAGAGAACAAAAATCCAGCAGATTTTTAAAATGAGAAAACAGAATTTTCTGCGGAGGAATATGTGGTCTTACATCAATTTGTTCCGCTCCGTCTTCCGTCGTTTCCGATGCCTGTGCTTTCGGGACAGCCGGTGCTTCTTTCATTTCATCCTCTCCCTGCTGTACATCCTGAGGATTTCCTGCACACACACCATGAAGATCTTTGGCCAGGGCTTCAAATTCTTTTTCCTTTTCCTCGCCGGACAACTTATAGATATTGTCAATGCGCTCTTCTGAAATTTTCTCCCTGAGTGCTGTAGTCATTTTCTTTATCTGATCCAGATCTCTGTCGATTGCCTCATCGGGCAGCATACAGCTAATCGTAAATAAGAACTGATCTGACGGAAGGGCTCTTGCAACATAATTCTGTATTCCGTTTCCGGAATCCCAGCTTATGTAATTTTTAGAGTTCCTCACGATTGCATTTAGAAATTCTGTCATTCCTACACTGTCATTCCCAATCGTATTAATGTCAAATCCCATCTGATCAATTTCTTCTCTATTAATCAGGCAACGTATCGTCTGATCATCAATTTTCCAAAAATACATATTATCCCTTCTTTCGAGGTTTTGATTCAATAAACCTAATTCTATTATACAGGGATTATTAGCCATGTCAAGTATTGAGTGCTAACTTGTAATGATTTTCTTTATTTCTTCCGCAAGCTTTTTATGAGCCTCCGGAGAAAGATGGAGAGAATCCTCCTTTGAAGGAGAAATAATGGAAGCCGCATCAAGAAATAGACATCCGTGTTTTTCAGCTATTTTCTTATATAAAGCGGAAAGCTCCCTCGAGCGCCCGACTGCACTTTCATCGAAAGACATTCGAAAAGGGGAATAGATGATCTCTTTCCCAATCTCCGGCGGAGAAATCAGCAATATCTCCGGACAAAATCCCTGTTTTTCTTTCGTAAACTCTTTAATAATCCTCACTAGTTTTTCCGCACCACAGGCAATACTCTGTGCACTTGCCCGAAATTCCCGTTTTAAATCATTACTTCCCAACATCACAATGACGTAATCGACCGGCTTATGGGAATTGAGGCAGGGTTTTAAATAATCATCTCCCCTTTTCCACGGTTCTTTCTCCTGTACAAATACCGTTGTCCGGCCATTACACCCCTCTTCAATTACATAATAACTTTCTCCCAGAAGCTTTTGCAGATATCCCGGCCATCTTACATCCCGCGGATATCGTAATCCGCTGACAGGATTATATCCGTAAGTATTTGAATCTCCATAACATAATATTGTTTTCAATTTCATTCCTTCTTTTCTGTATCATATATTATTTTTTGTATTATAATAGCATATATAGTACATACTAGACCAGGGTGATTTATATATTCTATTAAGGAGGAATGCTCATGATGAAAAAAATATCCATGATATCTGCAGTTTTCTTATTTGGCCTGTTTATACTGACGGGATGTGGAGCAAATAACACTTCCCCTAACGACACAGAAGCAACTACCACCTCTGTCAGTTCAGCAGATACCCATGCCGTTTCCACGCAAAACGAACAAAAAACAACGGAGAATCGTAATACCTCCGCTCTTATTTCCAGAGAAAAAGCTTCAGAAATCGCCCTGGCCAAGGTAAAAGGTGCCAAAAAAAATGACCTTCGTATCCATAAAGATTTCGAAGACGGAAAAGAAGTATATGAAGGCTCCATTGTCTTTCAGGATGTGGAATATGATTTTGAAATCGATGCCCATACGGGAGAAATCCTTGAATGGGAACAGGAATCTGTCTTTGATGATTAATTAAAAAAGCTTTTTAGGCACAGGGGCCGGGCTGCATCATGCAGCCCGGCCCCTGTGGGTCTCATGCCCGCTTTTCTGGCAGGCCTCCTCAAATTCTCTTAATTTCTGTTTTGCTTCCGGAGAGAGATTACGCGGAACCTGTACTTCAATTGTCGTATACTGGTCACCGTGTATGGAGGAATCCTTCATAGAAACGATTCCCTTCCCACGAAGACGGATCTTACTTCCCGACTGGGTACCTGGCCGGATATTGCAACGCACATTACCGTAGATTGTGTTTACCGTGACGTCTCCTCCGAGTACGGCTGTAATGAACGGAACAGAAATAGTAGTGTATACATCCTGTCCCTCTCTCTTAAAGCCGGGTTTATCCTCCACCGATACTTTGAGCAAAAGATCTCCAGACTCTCCTCCGCCGGTCCCTGGAGCTCCTTTTCCACGAAGTCGAATTGTCTGTCCACTCTCAATCCCTGCGGGAACATTAATTTCAAGGGACTGGACCTTTCCATTCTGATCTTTGAGATGAATGGTCTGTCTCTTCCCAAAGGCTGCCGAATCAAAGCTTACTGTCACATCTGCACGGACATCTTCCCCCCGTCTCTTAAAGGAACGGTTATTAAAGCCACTTCCATTAAATCCCTGGCCCTGGAATCCTCCCTGAAACCCTGAATTTTTAAAGGCTCCTCCAAAAAGATCATCAAAAATATCTCCCATATCTCCACCTTCAAAATGGAACTGATGAT